>JANYLA010000108.1 GCA_025361485.1 Bacteroidales bacterium | reverse complement strand
CTCGAAAATATATTTCCCAATATGCTAAAAAAAAATCAATGAAAAAAAGCAAAAAAACTATCTCGGTTTTTTAACCTCTTCGTACTTTGTTCTGCTTAAATCCATCAATGAAAAATTGATATATCTCTTGGGATTATCCTTAATATCTCGAAGCAAAAGATCTAAACTTTTTGAAGCATTCTCGAGGTTAGTATATAAGGTATCATTGTTAATTAAGTTTCCGATAGTTCCCTTACCTGAATTTATCTTTGTTATTACGCTATTGAATTGATGCATTGCAGAATCAACCTGAAGCATGGTAGAAGCAATCTTTATTTTGGCAATAGTATCACTGATAGCAGAAAAGTTCTTTACAATCTTAGTGATATCCTTATTGTTGTTCTTTAGGTTAGCGCTAATTGACTCAAAATTGATAAGCATTTTACGGAGCGTGCCATTCGGACTTAACGTGGTATCGAGCTCAGAAGCGGTTTGATTTATACTGTACAAGGCTTTGTTTAGGTTCATAAAACTTTGGCTAAGCTGCGCACGATTTTCTTCGTTAAAAACTGCTGACATCACCTTCAGCGTTTTTTCGAATTCTACCATTAAATCTTCTGCTTTTTTCTTAACCGGAGCAATTTGATGTCCTAATTGATCGATTAATCCAGTTTCAATTTGGGAAGGCAAAGTATCTCCAGGGCTTAAGTATTTATTTCCTTTAATTACTTCAAGTTTAATTGCTTTTCCACCAAACAAACCAGTACTTATCATTTTTGCAACTGTATTTTCAGTGATTGAGTACTTTTTGCCAACCAAAAGAGTAACTAAAAACCTTCCAGTATTTCCGTCTTCAAACTTGATGCTTTTAACCAAACCAACCTTGAAACCATTAATTAATACAGGATTAGTGTTCTCAAGGCCATCAACTTGATCGAATACAGCATAATAAATATGGTTTGGGCTAAATATATTTTTTCCTTTCAGAAAATTTATTCCCCAAAACAATGCAGCGATACTTACTACAGCAAAAAAACCAATTTTTGCTTCACGGGATATCCTAATCTTCATATTCATATTATATAGATAACTCCTTTATAGCTAATTCAACTGGTATTATTTTATGTCCCTTTAAAGCAATAATAAAAGCATCAGGGAATTTCTTTTTTAGTTGTTGACATAATACAACTATATCTGAATAAGACTTTTTGTTACCAATAGTGTATTTAAATGAACCATCAGCTGCAATCTCATCGATCTCTTTAAAATTTTTAAAACTCTTTGAAGTTAATGGAATCTTCTTTTTTGATGATTTAATTTGCACCTTAAATATAATATTAGACTTTTCAATTTCATTACCACTCGATAAATTCTTTTCAGGAGCCAAAGAATCTTCGTTCACATCACTCTTTAGAACTTTAGTGACAAAAGAATTTCGATTATCGATAGTTTTTTTGTAATCGGAAAATGCTTTAAATATTGCCTCTGCAATTCTATCCTGTCCTTCATTTGTTGCAAGGTATGCCTCTTCTTTTGTGTTGCTAAGAAAACCCGTTTCAATTAATACGCTTGGCATTGATGTCTTCCAAAGCACAAGAAATCCAGCTTGTTTTACGCCCCTATCAAATCGCTTTGTTTGCTCCCTAAACTCAGTTTGAACTGAGTTGGCAAATATTAGGCTCTGATCTAAATGGGCATTCTGCATCAGCGAAAAAATTATAAAAGATTCTGTCGATTTGGGATCATATCCTTCATATTTTGAGGAGTAATCATCCTCATAGGTGATAACTGCATTTTCACGCATCGCAACATCGAGGTTATCTTCCGATTTATGTAAACCGAGTACATAGGTTTCGGTACCATATGGACCTTTACTGGGATTAGCATTGCAATGGATTGAAATAAAAAGATCAGCCTTAATGGCATTGGCAATCTTGGTGCGCTCATCAAGTGGAACAAACCTATCCTCTTTTCGTGTAAAAGTTAAATCAACATCATTAAAGTTATTCTTAATATTTTCACCCAGCTTCAGGGCAATTGAAAGTGCAATATTCTTCTCATAGGTATGGCTTCCAATAGTACCCGGATCGCTTCCACCATGGCCAGGATCAATAATGACTTTATGAATTCCATTGACCTCGGGAGTTTGTCCAATGGCACAATAATTGAAACAAAAAATAAACAATACTACACCAGTAAGTGTAAATGCACGAAGAAATGTTGATTTAAAAACAAAATCCATTAACAATCTTTATAGTTTTTTTAAGTAGTTTTGAGCCCTATTTCAATAAATTTGCATACAAAAATACGACTTAAATTGCATTTCAGGCTATTTGTACTTTTATTTCTTTTATACCCAATCCTTGGTTTTTCTTCAAAAAGAACCAATAATACTCATATTCCCAATCTTTTAATTCTCCGTTCTGATACTATACCTGCCAAGGATTCAACTAAAAAAGTTAAAAAAAAGCAAGCCTTTGAGGATCCTATTTTTAGTACGGCTAAAGATTCGATGGTTTACTCGCTCGATGGAAAAAAAGTATTTCTTTACGGTGATGCAACGGTTAATTATCAAAACATTGAGTTAAAGGCACAGTATATTGAGTTTGACATGGAGAAAAAACAGGTTTTTGCTAGAGGCATCCCTGATAGTACCGGAAAAAACGCTGGCCGACCTATATTTAAAGAAGGAACCCAAACCTATACGATGGAAGATATTTACTATAACTTCAATTCTAAAAAAGCTAAAATTAATGGAGTTATAAGTGAACAGGATGGTGGCTTTATGCATAGCGAGGCAACAAAATTGATGCCCGATAAATCGATAAATTTTGTTGGAGGTAAATTCACTTCATGCGATCAGCTTCACCCTCATTTTTATATAGCGATCTCAAAAGGTAAGGTAATACCAAATAGTAAAATTATTTCAGGACCTGCTTACCTTGTACTCGAGGACGTTCCTTTACCTATAGGAATTCCTTTTGGTTTTTTTCCAAACTCAAAAAAAAGAGCAAATGGTATAATAATACCAGAATATGGCGAGGAGCTTCGTCGGGGTGTTTTTTTAAGAGGAGGTGGTTATTACTTGGGCATTACTGACAATATGGATTTAAGGCTAACTGCAGATATTTATTCCTTTGGATCTTGGGGAATACATTCGCAATCAAACTATAAAAAGAGATATAAATATTCGGGGAGCTTTAATGTGGGTTATTCAAAAATATTTACCGATACTGATACAACAACAACCTATAACATACAATGGAATCATACTCAAGATCAAAAAGCTAGTCCAAATTCAACATTTTCTGCGAATGTTAATTTCGGATCAACGAACAACAATAGATACAATGCTCAAAGCATTGATAAAATTCATGAAAATACTATTAATTCAAGCATTAACTATTCTAGGAAATTTGTAGGTACACCATTTAATATGAGTACTTCACTAACTCATTCACAAAATAATCAAACAAAACTTGTAAATATTAACTTTCCAAGGGTTACGTTATCAATGGATAGGGTTTACCCTTTCAAAAAAGAGTCAAACACTGGTTCTCCCAGTTGGTATGAAAAAATTGGTTTTAGCGTTAATTCAAATCTCGACAATAGGGTTGCTGTATTAGAGAAAGACCTCTTTAAGAAAAGTATATTAAACAAAATGAACACTGGGATTAATCATGTTATCCCCGTAAGTACCTCTTTCAATATGCTGAAATTCATTACGGTTAGTCCAAACGTTAACTATAGTGAATCGTGGCATTTAAAAACGATTCGAAGACATTTAGACCAAGACACCAAGAAAGTGGTTGAGGATACAATTCCAGGTTTCAGACGCGCATACCAATACAGCACAGGTGCATCCATGAGCACTAAAATATACGGAATGTTTAATTTCGGAAAAAACAAACCAATTCAGGCCATTCGACATGTAATTACCCCCTCGATTAATATAAGTTACAGTCCCGATTTTAGCGACCCACGATATGGTTTCTATAAGACATATCATGATTCGACTGGAAAACTTCAAAAGTATTCAATTTTTTCAAGAGGAGTAAACACTGGCCCAGGCCAAGGCAGATCAGGTAATATTGGCTTCGGAATTGGCAATAACCTCGAGATGAAAGTTCGATCGAGCAAGGATACTGTTAATAACTCTAAGAAAATAAAAATACTTGAACGCTTGGACTTCAGTTCAGGATATAACCTCCTTGCAGATTCATGCAATCTAGCACCTATAACTTTCTCAGGAGGAACAAAACTTTTCGATAAAATTAGCATCAACTTTGGCGGCAAGTTTGATCCGTATTCTCTTAATAGTAAAAAAACAAGTCGGATCAGAAAATTTGAATATAATACAACGGGGAAATTAGCCCGCTTAACCGATGCAAATATTAGCTTTGATTTCTCGTTGAATAGCTCAAAAAAAGATAAGGCACCAACAAATAACAGAATACCTGGTGATGATAATATTCTCGAAACAAATCCTAACGATTCGGAATTTGGGAAATCAATGACAACAAATTACAATAACCCTCAAGTTGATTTTAATATACCTTGGAATCTAAGGGTAAACTATATCTTCAATTATTCAAAACAATCAATTAAAAAAACAATTACCCAAACACTTGGTTTTGGTGGTGATTTTAGCCTAACACCCAAATGGAAAATTGGTTTTCAATCGGGGTATGACATTAAAAACCGAAAGTTAACCACGATATCACTTAATATTAGCCGAGATTTACATTGCTGGGAGATGCATATGACCATTATCCCTATTGGTAACTATAAAAGTTATAGCTTTCAGATTAATGTAAAATCGAGCATGCTGCAGGACTTAAAATGGAAAAAACAAGATAGCTACATTGATAATTCAACCTCGGCTTATTAGTTCAACCCAGTTTTTAAGAACCTGAAAACCACAATTTGTCAGAATTGATTCTGGATGGAATTGAACCCCCTTAATATTATACAAACGATGGCTTACGCCCATAACATTCCCATCAATATCAATTGCAGTAATTTCAAGTTCAGAGTTTTTCGTTGACTTTCCTAGTACCCATGAATGATAACGAGCACTTAAAAATTCCTTTGGAATTTCTTTGAATAGCGGTTCGTTTGCTTTAGTAATTATTGTTGGTCTATCAATACCATGATGAACGGTTGGCATATTAATCAGCTCCAGCCCAAAAAAAGTCCCAATTGCCTGATGGCCTAAACAGATACCCAGTATGGGTTTGGTTTTACCCCATACTTCAATGATACCATATAAATTTTTTGTCTCCGAAGGAAGTCCCGGTCCAGGTGAGAGAACGATACCATCAAATCTATCTAATGATCTAATATCAACCTTATCATTACGAATACAGGTAACACTGTTTGACATCTGCTCAAGGTAGTGAACCAAGTTATAAGTAAAGGAATCGTAACAATCAATAACAACCAAGTTCATAATCGGAAATAAAAATACAAATGAATGTCATTTTTGTTAATTTTGGTTCCAATTACTAAAACACTTATCAACATGAAGAAGATAATTAGCACCGATAAAGCACCTAAAGCAATAGGGCCTTACAGCCAAGCTGTTGAAGCAAACGGTATCATTTTTATTTCGGGCCAAGTACCCATTGATCCTGCAACAGCTAAATTAGTTGAAGGTGGAATAAAAGAGCAGACCGAACAGGTTATGAAAAATATTGGTGCAATCCTCGAAGCAGCAGGTTTAACCTACGCAAACGTTGTAAAATCGACCTGTCTACTTAGCGATATGGATAACTTTGCAGCAATGAACGAAGTTTACAGTCATTACTACAAGGTTGATATGCCTGCACGTGCAGCATATGGAGTTGTTAGGCTTCCATTAGGAGCTTTAATTGAGATTGAAACTATAGCTGTCCGCTAGCCCACTAAAACCAATAAAAAAAGCCATCAGGCAAATGCCTGATGGCTTTTATATGTATTAACAGAAATTACTCTGCAACTACTTCGAAGTCGATTTTAACCTTAACCTCACGATGTAGTTTGATCTCGGCAGTGTAGCTACCAATCTCTTTCACCTGATCATCTTGAATGCTAATAATTCTACGGTCAATCTCAAATCCTTTTTCTGAAAGGGCTTGAGCAATCTGGATGGTATTAACCGATCCAAATATTTTACCTGTTGAGCTGGTTTTAGCTCCAATGGTAAGTTTCACACCTTCAAGTTTATTTGCAATAACTTCAGCATCAGCCTTAATTTTGGCCTCTTTATGAGCACGTTGCTTAATATTCTCAGCAAGAACCTTTTTTGCAGACTCAGTTGCTGTTATAGCAAATCCTTGTGGGATTAAGTAGTTACGAGCATATCCGTTTTTAACCTTAACAATCTCGTCCTTGTTACCTAGGTTTTGTATATCCTGTTTAAGAATGATTTCCATCTAAAAGTTCTCCTCTACCTTAAAATTATTTCAATAAATCGGTTACGAATGGCAAAATAGCCAAATGACGAGCTCTTTTAACAGCAGTTGCAACCTTGCGTTGGAACTTAAGTGAAGTACCAGTTAAACGGCGTGGTAAAATTCTGCCCTGCTCGTTGAGAAATTTCTTAAGAAATTCACCGTCTTTGTAATCAACGTATTTAATCTTATTCTTTTTAAAACGGCAGTACTTTTTCTTCTTAACCTCTACAGTTGGAGGTGTAAGGTATCTGATTTCTGATTGATTCTGGTTCATAGCCATAACTTATACCTCCTTAGTTTTAGATTCAACTTTAGCGCTACGCTTTTTCTCAGCGTACTCAAATGCATATTTATCCATTTTAAAGGTTAAGAAACGGATAATACGCTCGTCGCGACGGTACTGAATTTCCAGCTTATCAATCAACGAACCTTCGGCTTGAAACTCAATTAAGTGGTAAAAGCCAGTGGTTTTCTTTTGAATGGGGTAGGCCAACTTTCTTAGACCCCAATTTTCTTCGTGCACAAGTTCACCTCCATTGTCGGTGATAACACTCTTGAATTTGGCAACCGCTTCCTTCATCTGGGCCTCAGACAAAACGGGAGTAGCAATGAAAACGGTTTCGTAATGGTTTAACATAGATTAAATTGATTAGTTTATAAAATATGAGGCGGCAAAAGTAGATAATTTTACTTTAAGTAGCAATAATTGAGCTCCTTTTATTAAAATTATTTGATTTATTTAAAGAACAATTTTTAGGAGAAGTTCTAAATCATGAACTTTTTCGTGGTTCTCCAATTTTTCGTATGAGTAGATTAGGCTAGAGATTAGCTGCGAAATGGTTATCTGATTTGAACATGGAAGAAAAAAATCATCCTTTGGCTCAATATTTTGCTGATTTAAAAAGTGCTCTATCTCTTTTCGTCCCAAAACAGCGCCTTTATTAAAGGGATTGATGTAAAAAAGAATGCTATCTCGAGGATTATCAATCGACGAAGTTTTAAAACGATCCTTAAATGCTAGAATAAAGTTTTTGGGAAGATTAACAGTATAAATGGGTAAACCCAAACGTTGCGCAACTGAAGAATAAATGATTGCTAAAGTAATTGGTCCGCCTTTTTTTGATTCAATTACCTGATTTACAAAATTATTTTGTGGTGCAAAAAAATTACTTGTATTACTTGTAAACCCATGGATATCATAAATAACGTGATTTAAAATCTTAACTTTTTCAAGAGCCGTAAGATTCTCATTCAGTTCTAACCAAACATCACTTCTTATCTTGTCAATGGCTTTTTCAATTGTAGAGTAATGAATGTCGGGATACTGAAAAAGCGCTAGGCAAAAAGCACCTTCGAGAAGGTCGGTTGCGCCAGTTTCAACCCATTTTGTTAAATTCTCGATTGTTCCATTCAGCTGAATGGTGTGAATTAAGGTCTCTATTCTTCTTTGAGCCAGCTCACTATTCGACGACTCCCAAGTTTGTTCAAGAATCGAAACAACGCCTAATCCTTGATTAATAATGCCTTCCGAAACAGCATTAAAAACCTCCTTATCGGGATCATCTAAAAGAGCGATTAGCGCAGTCAGCTCACTTTTTGGCATAACTCAAATGAATGAATTATTCTGTAAGTTTTATCAATGTTTGCTCAATCAAATTTTTAATTGCAGGTTGATAATCTTTGGTAGCATCCTTAATCACCCGATTTGCGATTATGGCACAAATGGTAACCGAATCGTGTCCCATTAATTTCGATAATCCATTAATTGCGGAACTTTCCATTTCGAAATTGGTAATCCTTTTACCATTAAATGAAAATGATTCTATCTTTTCGTTCAAATGTGCATCTGCCAAAGGAAGTCGAAGAACTCTGCCTTGAGGTCCATAAAAACCTGGGGCTGAAATGGTAACCCCTTTAATAGTAAAACTTTCAAATAGCTTTACTAAACGCTCCGAAGAGTACGTAAAATAAGGTTTTGCGCATTGTGCATTCCAATCTGTATGCTTTAAAAACGCTTGTTCCATCTCCAGTTCACAAACCTTATCGCGATTGGCATAAAAGTTTAGCAAACCATCGAACCCAATGCTTATCTCAGTTAAAACATAACTCGCCAATGGGATATCAGGTTGTAGCGCACCAGATGTCCCCAATCGAACTAATGTTAGCTTTCGATGGGTGTCTTTTATCGTTCTTGTTTTTAAATCAATGTTGGCCAATGCATCCAATTCATTAACAACAATATCGATATTATCGGTTCCAATTCCTGTTGAAAGAACGGTAATTCGCTTATTATTATAGGTTCCCGTTGTTGACTTGAACTCACGATTAGATACTGTAAATTCCTTACTGCTAAAGTAATCGGAAACGGTATCTACCCTACCTGGATCCCCAACCATTAGTATGGTATCGGATATCTGCTCAGGATGAAGATGAAGATGAAAGATACTTCCATCGGAATTTATAATCAACTCGGAAGGTTCTATTATTCGCATAATTCCATATTTTAAAATAGAGTGGCAAGTTACAAAAAATATAGATAGTGTATGATTTTAGCCATAAGGAAACGCATCATTCCAATAATTTTGGAACTTTTAGCTAATACGGCATAAAGAAGTATTCAAGATTATTTTTAAATAGATTATCTTTGCAAAAAAACAGAAAAAAGTAATGCTTCAAAGAATACAAACCGTTTACTTATTAATTGTCGCAATTCTAATAGGTGTATTATATTTTTTTCCATTTGCATCTTTTGTGGTTGATTTGGACATGTCGATGTACCATCTTTCCATTAAAGGGTTAATTCCTGATATTGTAGGTACAAAACCGGTATTTAGAGCGTTACCACTGGTAATCATTATTACAGCTATTGTTGTAATAAGCATTGCTATTATTGCCCTATTTAAGCGTAGAATGTTACAAATCAGGCTTAGTATCGTTAACATTCTGCTCTTGATTGGGCTACAGAGCTTAATGCTTTACTTTGTTAGCGTATCCAAGCATCAACTTGGAGGACAATCATCGTATAGTTTAATATTTATTTTCCCTTTAATCGCTGCAATCCTTAGCTATTTAGCAATTCGAAGAATTGCTAAAGATGAAGCGCTAGTAAGATCGATGGATAGATTGAGATAAATAATAAAACATAATGACTATCCGTTATTATGACTATTTCTTTGAATTCTGCAAAATTACTCTGACAGGTTCTTCGAACTCTGTCAGGAAATTTCAAGGGAAAAATGACCTTTCAGAGTCGTTAGACCTGAAAGAGTCAATCGATGGTTCTCTATTAGGCTTCTTTGCGGATACTCATAAAACATAAATTGTTCATAATAAGAAACGCCGATTTTAATGAATCGGCGTTTCTTATTTGCTATGATTACAATTATACTATTCGTACTTTAATACATCAGCAGGGTTTCTCAACGTTGCCTTGTATACCTCAAAGCTAATTGTAATTAACGATATTAAAGTGATAATAATAGGTACAACCAAGAATATAATTGGGTTGATCTTGGTATGGTACGCAAAGTTCTGAAGCCACTTATTTAATGCAAACCACGAAATTATCCAAGCAATTACCGTTGATATCAATATCATTTTTAATGTTTCAGATGATAATATAGTTATTATACTTTTGTCTTCAGCACCCAATGATTTGCGAATAGCAATTTCTTTGGTTCTTAATGATGTCGTAAACGAAACCATTCCCAATAAGCCTAGGCATGAAATGATAATTGCTAGGATAGAGAACGAGATTAGAATTGCGCCTGTTCTTTGTTCACCTTTGTACATTTTATTTAAACTTTCATCAAGAAAATAGTACTCAAAGGGGAATTCCGACATTTTTTCCCAAGTTGAACGAAGACCATTTATTGCATTCTGCTCGTTGCCAGGTTGAAGATCAGCAATTACAATTCCCTCAAAGTTTCCTGGCATAAATGTTAGAGCTATTGGTGAAATACCAGATTTTAACGATTCTATATGAAAATCTTTAACGATTCCTACTATTTTCCAATATCGTGGAGGCTGACCTGGAGACATTACCCTATGCTGTAAAGGGTTTTCAAGTTCAAGCACCCTTGCCGTTGATTGGCTTATTATAACAGCATTTGAATCAGTCGGAATATCTGCACTCAAAAAACGACCATCAACAAGTTCGAGTCCAAGCGTTTTCTCAAATCCAGGTGAAATAAAACCCTGTTGAATGGTATAAGTTGTACCTGTATTCGCATCGTTTTCAAGAAGAAACCCATTAAGGCTAAAATTCCTTCCAGGTATAGCATTACTATTGGCGATACTAATAACTCCAGGTACTTTTAATGCTTCCTGCTTAAAAGTATCCATGTTTTTTTTCAATCCATCGGAACGCTTTATTACAAGCTTATTCTCTTTACCAAAACCAAGATTATAATTCTGAACAAATTGTAATTGTTGGTATAAAACAGCAGTTGCTAAGAGTATTGTTATACTTACTGTGAACTGGGAGATTACCAGAATGCTCCTCAGTAAACCGCTTTTAGCTCCAGCCTTAACTTTTCCCTTAAGCACATTAATAGGGTTGAAGGAAGCAAGGAATAGCGAAGGATATAAACCTGATATAAGACCTACTATTATTGAGAAGGAGATTAAACCTGGTAGAATATACCATTTTGAAACATAACCTATAGTTAACTTAATCCCCAATAGATTATTAAAGGCTGGAAGTGTAAGTTCTACAATAAGTAATCCAAGTATTAATGCTAAGAAACTCACCAGAATTGACTCTGAAAGAAATTGTGAAATCAACTTTTTTTTTCCAGAACCAACAACTTTTCGAAGACCTACTTCTTTAGCTCTTGTAGCAGATCTTGCTGTTGCTAGGTTCATGAAATTGATACATGCAATTAAAAGAATTAGCACTGCAACTACAGAGAAGATGTAAACATAAAGTATATTGCCGTTAACTTCAAGTTCTCCGGTTAATTTGGATGTTAAATGGATATCCTTTAAGGGTTGAGTAAAATAACCGTAAGAATTACCACTTTTCTCAAAATCTTCAATTGAAAGATTTAGAATCTGTTTAAGCTGAGGTCCAATATACTTTATTACTAGATTTCTTAGCTTTTGCTCAAATGCCTTTGGGTCTGTACCTTTTTTAAGCTTTACATAATTGTAAAAATTGTTTGATAACCAGATCGGATTCTCACTTTGGCGAGGATATGAACTTAATGAACCTAGTAGTAAAAAATGAAAATGACTGTTAGCAGGTACATCCTCCATTATACCTGTTATTTCGAAAAGTGTAGTATCGTTTTCTACCCGAATACTTTTACCAATAGGATCTTCGCTTCCAAAATATTTTTTTGCAGCCGTTTGGGTCATCACCATTGTAAATGGACGATTAAGAACTTTCTTGGGATCCCCTTTTAGAAGTTTATAACTGAACATCTCGAAGAAAGATGAATCGGTAAAAAGAAAATTCTCCTCATTAAATTTTCTATCACCTGAACCTATCAACCAATCGCCCATCTTAGTTATTCTAGCAGTGCTTTCAACTTCAGGAATTTCTTTCTGCATTGCCCTAGCCATTGGAGCACAGGAAACGGCCATATTAATAGGATCACCTTTAACCTGACCCTTAAGTACTAATCTATAAATCTGTTCATAATCTTTATTGAACTTGTCGTAGCTAAGCTCATTGGAAACATACAGAATAATTAGTAACGAACCTGCTATACCTATAGCCAGACCCAGTATGTTAATGAATGAATAAAACTTATACTTCAACAAATTTCGAAACCCAGTTTTTAGATAGCTATCAATTATATCCATAATGTTATGTTTTATAGTTTGTCTTTTTCAATTATTTAAAACTTTTAATTAAACTTTAATATTCCAAACAACTAAAATGCCATCTGATTTATTCGTTTGATTATCATTGCTATAATTACAATTCAAAAAAATTAAAACTATTCTTTTCCGAACAGCTGATGTTCGCTATCGAACGGTAAGATTCAGTTTTTAGTTGACAGTTGTCGGCTGACAGTTTAACTTATTAGTTTTCCTTTTTTATGCTATAATTCCCTATCTGCTTTTTTCTAAATCGTGCTTCATAGAGAATAGTAAGTAAAACGCAACCAATAAGGCTCCTAATCCAGCAACAATAAACATGAAAGTTGGGTTAAATCCATACCAAATCAAACCCGCAATGCTACTTGCCAAAAGAGCGGTTATACTCTGAAAACTGTTGTAAAAGCCTATGGCAGTGGCAGTATGCTCCTTTTGGGCTAAATTACTAATCCAAGCTTTCGATATACCCTCAGTGGCTGATGCATAGATTGAGTACAATCCAAATAATATGATAAAATGTATGATTGTGGTTGCAAACCCAAATAGAACATAAACTAATGCGAATACGAGTAGTCCGATAATCATAATCTTCTTCATACCTAACTTATCTGCCAACCAACCCAATGGATAAGAAAGTATAGCATATAGAAGGTTATAGAATATGTACAAACCTATCATCTGAGTATCGCTAAACCCTTGGTGCTTTACCATTAAAAGGAGGAATACATCGGAACTGTTGAAAAGCGCGAAAACAAGTAACCCAACAACTAAATATTTATACTGTGTATTCGCTTTTTTCCAATAGCCAATAAATGAAAAGAAGCCAACCTTTTTACTCTTACTAATCTGCCTTTCAGGCATTTTCTTCTCTTTTATTAACCATGTTAGACTTATCGCAATTATGCCTGGAATAAATGCAAGTACAAATAACCACCTATATTGACCAGGGTAAAAGAAGAGAAAAATCAGCGCTAAAAAGGGTCCAATTGCCGCACCAAGAGTATCCATTCCTCGATGAAATCCAAACACCTTTCCCTTTGTTTCGGGGGTAGACTCATCGCTAAGCAGAGCATCTCTGGCGCTATTTCGTACTCCTTTTCCTAAGCGGTCAAGTGTACGTGCAAAGAAAATCCATACAGGATAGATAAACGCAGCCATCATCGGTTTTGAAAATGCGCTCATGGTATAACCCCATCGAACAAAAGGAACACGTTTTCCAATTCTATCAGATAAATGACCAAAGTAACCCTTGCTAATGCCAGCTGTAGCCTCAGCCAACCCTTCAAGAATCCCAATTAGCACAATAGAAAAACCTATTGATTTGAGGAAAATGGGCATTATGGGATAAAGCATCTCGCTAGCGATATCTGTAAAAAGACTTACAAACGACAGTAAAACAATGGCTTTAGTTAGGAATTTTGGCATGTTGAAGAGTATTAATAAATTAAATCGTAAATATCTAGTTACTAAATGGCTAAATCAATTTAGGAATTATTATTTTTACACATCAAAAAACAATTCAATGGTGAATTTAAAAATTCAAATGATATGAAGAATAATCAATACAATTTATTTTTTACATTCTGCATTTTCGCTACCTGCAATCAATTATTTGCACAAACAAATCAGGATAAATCTTTAAAGCAAGATTTAACGCAGCTGGTCAACCCTTTTATAGGAACAAAGGATATGGGACATTGTTTTCCGGGTGCGACTGTTCCTTTTGGAATGGTTCAACTTAGTCCCGATACCGATACCGCTCAATATTCATTAGGACAGGGTTATAATAAAGAGGTTTACCGATACTGTTCGGGCTACCAATACGATGACCCCACTATTGTTGGATTCTCGCATACTCATCTGCACGGAACAGGTCATTCAGATTTGGGTGATATTTTGATTATGCCAACCACTGGAGATATCAAGTTGAACCCAGGTATTGTTTCAAAACCTAATTTGGGATACAGAAGTAGGTTTTCGAAGACAAGTGAAATTGCATCTGCTGGCTACTACTCTGTTTTCCTCGATGACCCAAAAGTTAAAGTAGAATTAACATCATCTCCTAGAGTTGGTTTTCATCGTTACACATACTCAAAAGATAAAGAAGCCAATGTAATTCTGGACCTCGTTCATGGTATTTACAGCTACGATGGTAAAGTGGTTTGGGCTTCAATCAGGGTTGAGAACGATTCAACGATTACTGGATATAGGCAAACCAATGGTTGGGCTCGAAATCGATTTATCTACTTCGCCATTAAATTCTCGAAGCCATTCAAATCCTACGGTTTAAAGAATGATGAAAAGGAGATGTACCGAGGATTTTGGCGTCGTTGGCAGATGGATTCAAATTTCCCTGAGCGTTCAGGACATAAGGTTAAAGCATATTTCACATTTGGGAATATCGAAACGCTTGAGGTTAAAGTTGCAATATCTGGTGTAAGTACTGCTGGAGCAATTGAGAATCTTATAGCAGAAGGTGAAAGTCAATCCTTTGATTCAGCATTAGCTAAAGCTAAAGAATTATGGAATAAAGAGCTAGGAAAGATCAAAGTGGAAGGTACAAATGATGAAAAAGTTAATTTTTATACTGCACTTTATCACTGTATGATTTCACCTACAATCTTTACGGATGTTGATGGTAAATATCGTGGTTTAGATGGAAATATTCATCAGGCAGAAGGATTTACAAACTATACCGTATTTTCACTTTGGGATACATTTAGAGCATTCCACCCATTGATGACAATCCTTGAACCAACAAGAGCCAGCGATATGGTAAATTCAATGCTAGAGCATTATAAGCAAAGCGTTCATGGAATTCTACCCATCTGGTCGCATTGGGGTAACGATAACTGGTGTATGATTGGATATCATGCTGTTCCTGTTATTGCAGACGCTTACATGAAAGGCCTTAAGGGTTTCGATAGCGAATTGGCATTAAAAGCCATGATTAGCAGCGCAACCTATGGTAAGTACGATGCAATAGACGATTACATCAAGTATGGTTATGTGCCCAAAGAGCGCTGCTCCAGCTCGGCATCTGTTACCCTTGAATATGCTTATGATGATTGGACTATTTACCAAATGGCAAGCAAAATGGGTAAAACTGATATTGCGAATACTTTCAAAAAAAGGGCAATGTCATACGCTAATATCTTCGATATAAAAAAAGGATTTGCCATAGCAAAGGATAAGGATGGTAAATTCTTAACACCTTTCGATCCACTTCAAACACACGATATGGGTTATATTGAAGGTAATGCTTGGAATTACAGCCTTTTCGTTCCTCATGATATCAGTAATCTTATAGCTTTATCAGGTGGAAAATTAAAGTTCACACAGCATCTCGATTCTCTATTCTCAATGACTCTACCTCCAAAATACTATGAGAATACTGAGGACATTGATAAGGTTGGATTAATCGGGAACTATGTTCATGGAAATGAACCGAGCCACCATGTAACTTACATGTATGTTTTCGCTGGGCAACCATGGAAAACACAGGAGATAGTTCGCAAAGTGATGAACCGAATGTATCTCAATAAGCCCGATGGTCTATGTGGAAATGATGATTGTGGTCAGATGTCGGCTTGGTATATTTTTAGCGCAATGGGATTTTATCCTGTTAGCCCTGGAAGTAACCAATATATAATTGGTGCTCCTTACCTACCCTACCTTCAAGTAAATCTTGATAATGGAAAAATATTGACCATTAAAGCAGATAAGGTCAGCGATGAAAACAAGTTTGTTCAATCGGTATCACTTAATGGCAAACCATTAGATAGAGCATTCATCACACATGAAGAGTTAACCCAAGGTGGGGACCTTATATTTAGAATGGGAAAAAAACCGAATAAGAAGTGGGGAACCGATTCAAAGGATTTGCCTTACTCTTTGAGCAAATAATCAATTTTCAGCAAAAATATCATTTTCATTAAAACACCTCAAAGGTTCATTGCCTTTGAGGTGTTTCTCGTTATTATACATCATTGATATTAAACTAATTATTATTCTTTATTTTTGATTTCGCAAATTTAAAATTGCAATAACATGCTATGCAAATATCAATTTATATGCTTTATATCTATGTTGAAGAACAACTAAATACATAACATTTTTCATAGGTTTAATCAATCAGGAGAATATACTTTTGTATAATCTAAATTATAAAAACCTAAACCATGCAATTATCACATATCGAACACATTGGAATTGCAGTTAAGAACCTTAACGACGCAATCTCTTTTTACGAAAAGGCATTTGGCCTAAAATGCTACAATATTGAAGAGGTAGAAGAGCAGAAAGTTAAAACTGCTTTCTTCATGGTTGGGCAAACAAAGATTGAATTGCTTGAGTCAACTGACCCTGAGGGTCCAATCGGAAAGTTTATTGAGAAGAAAGGCGAGGGAATTCATCATATGGCTTTTGCAGTAAAAAACCTCGAAGAGGCTTTAGCAGAGGTTGAACAGAATGGTGTAACGCTAATCGACAAAACACCACGTAAAGGTGCTGAAGGATTAGATATCGCTTTCCTACATCCAAAATCAACCTTTAGCGTATTAACAGAGCTTTGCGAAGACAAGAATAAATAATTCGAAAATAACACACAAAAATGAGTACAACTCAACAAAAGAAAATCGAAGAGTTAATTGCGCTTCGTGAGAAAGCAAAACTCGGAGGTGGTGAAAAGAGAATTGAAGCCCAGCATAAAAAAGGAAAATTCACAGCCCGTGAGCGATTAAACATGCTACTCGACGAGGGAAGTTTCGAGGAGTTCGACATGTTCGTATCACACCGTTGTATCGATTTTGGATTGGAGAAAGAATCATACTTATCCGACGGTGTAGTAACAGGCTATGGTACAATCGATGGACGTTTAGTGTATGTTTTCTCACAAGATTTTACCGTATTTGGCGGTTCATTATCTGAAATGTTTGCAGCAAAAATCTGCAAAGTAATGGATATGGCCATGAAAGTTGGAGCACCAGTTATTGGTCTAAACGATTCTGGTGGTGCTCGTATTCAGGAAGGTGTGAAGAGTCTTGGAGGCTATGCTGAAATTTTTCAACGCAATATTCTAGCATCAGGTGTAATTCCACAACTTTCAGCAATCTTTGGTCCTTGCGCTGGTGGTGCAGTTTACTCACCTGCTCTAACCGATTTTATATTAATGAATAAGGATACCAGCTACATGTTTGTTACTGGTCCTAAGGTAGTAAAAACTGTTACTGGAGAGACCGTAACATCAGAAGAACTAGGTGGAGCATCAGTTCATGCTACAAAATCAGGAGTTGCTCACTTTGTTTCAGAAAGCGAAGAGGAAGGTATCATGATGCTTCGTAAGCTATTAAGTTACCTCCCACAAAATAACTTAGAAGAGCCGCCTTTGGTTCATTGCACTGATCCAATTGATAGATTAGAAGATTCGTTGAACGAAATTATCCCCGATAATGCAAACAAACCTTACGATATGAAAGAGGTTATTGCATCTATTGCCGATAATGGGGAATATTTAGAAGTTCAGCGTGATTATGCACCAAATATTTTCATAGGTTTTGCACGTTTTAATGGTCAATCCGTTGGAATTGTTGCCAACCAGCCAAAATATATGGCAGGTGTACTTGATATTAACGCATCACGTAAAGCTGCACGCTTTGTTCGTTTCTGTGATGCCTTTAATATTCCAATTTTAACCCTTGTTGATGTTCCTGGTTTCTTACCTGGCACTGCTCAGGAATACAATGGTATTATTATTCATGGTGCAAAACTTCTCTTCGCTTACGGCGAAGCTACTGTTCCTAAGGTTACAGTTATCCTCCGTAAAGCCTATGGTGGAGCATACGATGTAATGAGTTCAAAGCATTTACGTGGTGATATCAACTATGCTTGGCCTAGTGCTGAAATTGCCGTTATGGGACCCAAAGGTGCAATCGAAGTACTCCTAAGCCGCGAACTCGATAACATCGAGGATGAAAAAGCTAAGGTTGAAATGCTTGTAAGAAAAGAGCAGGAGTACAAAGAGAAGTTTGCTAACCCTTACGTTGCTGCTAAATTTGGTTACATCGATGATGTGATTGAACCACGGAATACCCGTTTTAGAGTAATCAGGGCGCTACAAGCACTTGCAACTAAAAAGGATGTTAATCCTCCTAAAAAACACTCAAACCTACCACTATAAACCATGCATATGATGAGAATGATAGTGAAAAGAATTGCTTTAACAATTTTACTGGTCTTTACTTGCCTCTTTGTTTTTTCTCAAAATACTGATACAATGCAGACAAATCAAAGTTCAGGAATTGGAGTTTATCTAACTACTTTCATTGTTTCTTTTCTTACTTTATCCCTATTCTATATTATCTTAAAATTGGTAAATACTTATGCAATAGGAAAACAAAAAAAGAATAGTGATAATACTGCTGCGTTAGAAGGTAAAACAGTTGTTCATGGGGAAATATCAGGTGAAGTTTTTGCTGCAATTTCTGCGGCTCTTTACCTTTATGAAACTGAACAACATGATTATGAGTCAGCAATACTAACCTTCAATCGGGCAGCAAAGAATTATTCGCCATGGAGTTCAAAGATATATGGCTTGAGGCAAACACCTCGAAAATAATCATCAGAAAATTGACACAATCAAGCTAAGAAAACATGAAAGAATTTAAGTTTAAAATAAACGGTAATGATTATAATGTTAGCATTACCAACATCGAAGGTAGTATTGCAGAGCTAGAGGTAAATGGCACTCCATATAAAGTTGAAATTGACAAGGAGCTAAAGCAAACTAAAACACCCAAGCTTGTTCGTCCTGCTGCAGTTCCATCAACCGATGCTCACCCAACGGTGATTAAAACGCAGAGCCCTGGTATTGCAACAACGGGTTCCATAAAATCTCCGCTTCCAGGTGTAATTCTTGATGTTCACATCAAAGTGGGTGATATGGTAAAAAGAGGTCAAAAAATCCTTGTCCTTGAAGCAATGAAAATGGAAAACAACATTGATTCAGATAAAGAAGGTCGTGTTGTTGAAGTGAAAGCGAAAAAGGGTGATAATGTACTTGAAGGTGATGTTCTGGTAATTATAGGAGAATAACAATGGAAAATTCAGCTAGTGCACAATTGCAGGAGAGTTTTCAGCAATTCATTAAGTTTACCTCATTTGCAAATATTTCGTGGGGGCACGTTATTTTGATATGCTTAGGCCTTACTCTTATCTATTTAGCTATAAAAAAAGAGTATGCTCCTCTCCTATTAATCCCTATTGGATTTGGTATAATTATTGGAAACATACCCCTTCCTCAAGAATTTCATATTGGCGTAGATGAGCCTGGTAGTGTACTAAATCAATTGTATTATGGTTTAACGCATGGTCTATACCCATCCCTAATATTCCTAGGACTAGGTGCTATGACTGATTTTAGCACGCTAATATCAAATCCTAAACTATTACTGATTGGTGCTTTTGCACAACTAGGAATATTAGGAGCGTTCCTAGTATCATCAACTTTTGGGCTTTCCCCTGTAGAAGCAGGAACCATTGGAATGATTGGTAGCGCAAATGGTCCAGTAGCAATCTTCCTATCATCCAAGCTAACCCCTGAACTGTTAGGTTCAATTGCTATAACTACATATGTTTTGATGGCTCTTGTAACTGTGTTGCAACCACCTTTAATGAAGTTATTAACATCATCAAAGGAAAGGGTAATTAAAATGAAGTCTCCTCGTCAGGTTACTCAGCTCGAAAAAGTGCTCTTTCCAATATTTGGTTTGCTAATAACTGCCTTTCTAGTACCAGCATCATTGCCTTTACTTGGCATGCTTTTTTTTGGTAACTTACTTAAAGAAAGCGCAGTAACCAAACGACTTACTGAAACAGTAAAAGGCCCAATGCTTGATATTTCAACAATCCTAATTGGATTAACAGTTGGCCTTTCTCTTCAAGTAAGTATACTTAGCTCAAATAAAATATTATGGGTGTTGTTATTAGGTACAATATCTTTTATTCTCTCAACCATTGCAGGCATACTGTTTATTAAACTTTTGAATTTATTCCTTAAATCGGATAATAAGATTAATCCTTTGATTGGAAATGCTGGAGTTTCTGCAGTACCCGATAGCGCTAGAACATCTCAAATTGTTGGGCTCGAGTATGATAAAAACAACCATTTACTTATGCACTCAATGGGTCCAAACGTTGCCGGTGTTATCGGTAGCGCATTAGCAGCAGGAATTCTATTAAGTTTTTTCAGCTAAATACTTTATCCTGAAATTAAAAAATCCCAGGTAAACTCTGGGATTTTTTATCGTGTACTCAGTCTATTAGGGTTTTCTTCTCACTTCTCACTTCTCACTTCTCACTTCTCACTTCTCACTTCTCACCACTCTCAGCTTCTTCTCCCAATTCCAAGCGGTAAGCAAAGCATCTTCCAAAGTACTTTGTACTTTCCAATTCAATTCAGCATTAGCAAATGTTGTATCTGCCCAAACCTTTTCAATATCACCGGCTCTGCGACCAATAATTTCATAGTTTAGTTTTACACCGCTAACCTTCTCAAATGCTTTTACAATTTCAAGAACAGTAACACCCTTTCCTGCACCAACATTGAATACTTCAAATCCTGTTTTATTTCTATTCTCTTCGAGTCTTTTTAAGGCTAAAACGTGTGCTTTTGCTAAATCAACCACATGAAAATAATCGCGTATTGCAGTACCATCGACAGAATCGTAATCGCTTCCAAAAATTTGAAGCTTTTCACGAATACCAATGGCTGTTTGAGTAATAAATGGTATCAGGTTATCGGGTTTCCCTAAGGGCAATTCTCCAATTTCAGAGGTTGGATGCGCACCAATGGGGTTAAAATATCGTAATGAAATACCCTTAATTGAACCACTTACATTAATTGTATCTCTCAGAATATCCTCCGCAATTTTCTTGGTGTTTCCATAAGGAGATGCAGCAGGCTTATACGGAGATTTTTCCGTTACAGGCAAAGTATCAGGCTGACCGTAAATAGTGCATGAGCTAGAAAAAACAAGATTGCCACCATTCCATTTTTTCATTAACTGTAAAAGGTTTATTAACGAAGATAGGTTATTATGATAGTATTCCAACGGCTTCTCCACTGATTCCCCAACAGCTTTAAGCGCTGCAAAGTGTATTACAGAACTGAATCCATTATACTTATCAAAAAGAGCCTGAATCTCGCTAAAAACAGAGCAATCAGCTTTAACAAAATCAGGTTTTACTCCTGTAATTTTCTGAATTCCATCAATTGAATCGATTGAAGAGTTGGATAGATTATCAACAATAACAACCTTATAACCAGCAATTATGAGTTCAACGGCAGTATGAGAACCAATATATCCTGTGCCACCAGTAAGTAAAACAACTTTCATTATATCGTATTTTTTGTAAAGATAAAAAACTAGAGGTATTGATAATCATAATACCTACCAATAAAAAAGCCCTAGGGAGATACCTAGAGCTATTCTAAATTAAGTTCACAAATTATTTCTCACCCTTAATCCATTTTATTATCCTTTCGGAATCTGGTTTTTCCTTAGAAAAGGCAACATCAACGAGTTTACCATTTTCATCGATAAGATATTTTTGGAAATTCCACTTCACCTCGCTATCCAACACACCGTTCTCGGCCTTTGATGTAAGCCATTTGTACAATGGATCCATATCATCGCCTTTTACTGATATCTTCTCCATCATTGGAAAAGTAACACTATACTTCTCGGTGCAAAAATTCTTAATCTCGCTATTGGTTCCGGGCTCCTGAGCACCAAAATTATTAGCAGGAAATCCAACTATTACAAAGTTCTTATCCTTATAATCCTGATAAACCTTTTGTAGTGTTTCATACTGCGGAGTGTAACCACATTTGGATGCGGTGTTAACCACCATTATCTTTTTCCCTTTCAGCTGCGATAATGAGTAGTCAGTACCATCGATTGTTTTAACCTTAAAATCGTAGAAGGATTTTAGCTGTGCCGATACAATTCCAGATATTAGAAGCCCTGCTGATAGTAATGATATAATCTTCATATTGTTGTTAGTTTAATTATTTATAACCAACTAACAGATTTGAAGATGATTTGTTTATAGAAATTCCTGATTCCTAATTTCTGATTTCTAGTTCTTGAGTACAATAAGGAATTAGGAATTAGAAACTAAATCCTCTCCATCGTCTCCTTAAGAATCCAACCAATATTGCCATCGGCAATATGAATCTCGTACCAATCGCCCACCGAATCAATAATTTTCACCTTTGTTCCTGCATGAAGGACAAATAGATCTTTACCTGAATCGCTGGGTGAACTTTTTACCGCTACAACGGATGGCATTAGTATTCCATAATGATGATTAACAATACTATCCTTTTGCTGAAAGCTAAATGTGAAAGAAAGTAATGCAATTAAAATGGTAAATATTCCACCGGAGAATGAAATTCTCTTAATAATAGGATTATTTGTAAACCAAAAGAAATAGGCCAATACTAATGAAACGATAAAGAAAAATAACCCAGTATACGCCCAACCATTGGTTGACATAAGGAGTCGAAACTTATTGAAAAACGATACTAAGAAAAACTCAGGTAGTGGCTCTATCCTATCAACGGTGAATGTTTTGGCCAAATCAAGGTTAAACCTGATATTCTCATCGCTCGGATTCAATAGCAGAGCCCGCTCATAGTTGAGAATAGCCGCAGAGATATTCTTTGTTTTATAGTATGCATTTCCTAAATTGTAGAATAGAATATCCGATTTATACCCCTGTTTCACAATCGATTCATAGGCTTTAACAGCATCATCGAATTTGCCATCGGAATAATTTTTATTGGCATCTACCATTAATACTTCTACATTAACAGCAGTAAGGCTATTTATTGATAAAACTCCAATTATTAGAGTATTGAGAATATATCGAAGCATAAATGATACGTTTAAAATGAGTAATTAAAAAAGGGAATTATCATTTTTTAATAATCTGTTCAAGTTTCATAATCAGCTGATGAGCGCTATTGAATAATGAATTCATTTCTGAATCGTCTGTTGCAGGCGAAAAACGAGCATACTCGCAAACTGAAATTATACGCATAAATTCTTCAATATCAATTTCAGCAACTCCTTTCAAATTCAATTCAATGCGAGCATTTTCACTTGTTAAATTAGATACTGGAATGCTTAATTTGTCGGACAGATAACCCCACATCGCCTTGTGAATCTCCTCAAAGAACAGATCTCTGATATTTGCTTTTAAGTGCGATTCGGCAATCTGTAAACGTTTACGAGCAATCTTATTCGCTTTTTTATTTTTAATTAGCATGATATCAGACAGCTCCTTTTGATGCTTGCCCATATAATAGATTGCAGCACCAAAGCATAATAAAAGGAAGATAATTGTTAAATAAAACAGCGCAGACCCAATGTAAAAACTAGCATAAGGTTTTACCCCAAGTTTTCCTGTTTTGATAAAGCGAATATCCTTACCAATAAACTTAATATCCTCTTTGCCATACCCATATACCAAAATATTGCCAGAATCTGCGCCATCCGATGAAACCTTAATATTATACTCCTCCGATTTTAAGGTTACATACTGTGCCTTCGATGGGTCGAAATAGGTGAACTCAATGGGCGGAATGGAAAAATTACCTGGAGAACGAGGAATTGCAACATATTCGAAAAGTTTATAACCCGATGCGCCATCGCCTGAAGTTGTTATCTTATCGGTTGTTTTAGGATCATAAACCTCAAAACCCTCAGGAAATTCAATTTTTGGTGAATCTATTAATTTTATGTTTCCGCTTCCAGATATTTTTAGCTTAAGTGTAATCGCTTCATTTGTTTTGACATTCTTTTTATCAAGCGAAGGTTCTAACCGGAAGTTACCGACCCCACCTTTAAAAGATTCGGGAGCATTTGCAGGTAAATCCATTACATTTATGGTAATTGGATTACTTACCAATTTCTTTCGATAGGTCTCAACCGAGCCAAAGAAATCATCAAAGATTGATTGCGAGCGGTTAACCCGTTGTTGGTATAAAACTACAAGTTCAAATGGATCAATTACTAAACTCTTATTTTTCTGAGGAAAAAGAAGATATTTTTTTATAACACCAACATTGTAAATCTTTCCATTTACCTTCTCACGTTTGAATTCAATGTTTGGAGCAGTTTCAATTTCCTGACTCCAAAATCCGTTAAAAGGAGGGAATTTTGAATCCTCAAAATTTGCGAGTGAAACAGTTGTATAAAGTTTTAATGTGGCAACAATTGGCTCTCCAAGGTAGGTTGATCGGCGGCTTACATCAACACCTACAAAAAGTTCGGAGTTAGGTAAATCATCCCTTGTTTGAGCCCGCTCCTGTTGATTGTTACTTTGTCCCTGCGATTGCTGTTGCTGAGATGAATTATTTTGATTAATAACCTCAATGGTTACAGGGTTCGATTTTAATTCCTGATTATCAACCACTGCAACTGCAGGATCAATGTTAAATTTACCCTCCTTTTTCGCCTCAAGGATATATGTATATGAAATAGTCTCGCTCTGTGAAACCTTCCCGTTTATTATCTGAACACTCGTACTATGAGATGAACTTGGGCCTGCAAGAATTTCAAAATTCTTGATTTCGGGAGGGGTTAACGATGTTGGCTGCTTATTTATTGAATAGGTCAACCTGAACTGCTCTCCAACTGCCACAAGACTTGGAGCAAATACTTCGAGCTTTACATCCTGAGCGAATGTTAACCCCGAAAGCAGTAATAACCCCAAAAGTGATAAAAATCTTTTCATATCTTTATATATAGCCTATACTTTACCAATTCTTTTCAACTCCAACTTTAGCCGCTTTTGCTTTCTGCTCTCTCATCTTCTGCTGAATCTGCTTCTCGTTATTCTGCAAAGCCTCTAACATTCTACGAGCATCCTCCTGCGACATCTTTTGTTGCTGTGGTTGCTGCTTGTTTTTATCTTTCTGATCCTGATTTTGCTTGTCCTTATCCTTGTCGTCTTTTTTATCCTGATCCTTTTTATCCTTATTCTTGTCTTTATTATCCTTATTGTCCTTGTTATCTTTATTGTTCTTATCGTTTTGGTCCTTTTTCTGTTGCTCCTTTAACATTCGCTGTGCTTCTCCTAAATTATACTTTGTTTCGGCATCGTTTGGGTTTAAACGAAGTGATTTCTTGTACGAATCGATGCTCTCTTTCAACTTTTTCTGCTTTAGGTAAGAGTTGCCCATATTGTAGTAAACATTCGATTTTTGAGCGTCATCAACATTTGCCGATGATAATCCATCGAGAAGTTTTACGGTCTCCTCCTGCTTATCCTGTTTGTAAAGGGCATCGGCAAGGTTAAAATTACCCTTAAATGATGATGGATTCTTCTCTAATGCCTTACGATAGGATATCTCAGAGTTCGTGAAGTCGTCTTTCTTAAATTCACGATTCCCCTGACGTATAGATTTTTTCTCGTTTTGAGCACTTGTTCCAAATGCTATAACTGATACAATTATTATTGTAAGTGCTAATGTCCTCATTTTATTACCTCCTATTAACACCGAATAGATTTAACTTAGTTAACCATTTATTCTTGCGCTCAAGAATTATAAATTCAAGTATTAAAAGAAATAGCGCTGCTGCAAAAAGATACTGAAATTGATCGTCGTACTCTGAGTAAATCTTCTCCTTCATCTCGGTTTTCTGCATCTTATTGATCTCATCGAAAAGAGGAAGCAAGCCTAGCTGTGTATTTGTAGCCCTTAAATATTGACCGTTTCCTGCTACTGCAACTTTTGATAGGGTTTCCTCATCGAGCTTTGAAACAACGACATTGCCATCCTTATCCTTCCAAAATGATGCTTGATTATCCTGTGAAGCTACCGGAATTGGGGAACCTTGTGGTGAACCAATTCCAATTGTATAAACATATATACCCTGCTCCGCTGCTTTCTTAGCAGCCTCCACTGGATCATCCTCATGATTTTCTCCGTCTGATAGAACAACAATTACCTTGCTCGTTTCGCTCTGTGGGCTAAATGAACTTGCTGCTAGATTAATAGCCGAACCAATTGCCGTACCTTGTTTTGGAACAATTCCGGGGCTTATGGATGATAGGAACATCTTTGCAGAGATGTAATCGTTGGTAATTGGTAGCTGAACATAGGCATCGCCAGCAAATACAATTAATCCGAGTCTATCGTTTGATAGCTTATCAACAAGCCTAGAGATAGCCTGCTTGGCACGCTCTAACCGGTTGGGTTGAATATCCTGAGCCATC
The DNA here is from genome assembly GCA_025361485.1 of Bacteroidales bacterium. Lineage (GTDB taxonomy): Bacteria > Bacteroidota > Bacteroidia > Bacteroidales > Tenuifilaceae > UBA8529. Next base: position 1,807 of record JANYLA010000108.1, on the reverse strand, counting down.
ATGCTATTGGATACATCTAGGGCAATTATAAGCTCAATCCCTTTACGTTTAACCTCTGTTAGCTTAGAACCAAATTGTGGGCCGGCTAATCCAACAACAATAAGGGCAAGAGCAGTACTAAATACAATTACCTTTAACCATCCCCTTTGAACAGAGAATCCTGGCATTAACTGCATAAGCGTTTCAATATTACCAAAACGATTAATCGCTTTTTTCTGCAATCGTGCAGCAAACCAAAATAATCCTAATGCAATAGGGATTATGAATAGTAAATACAAATATTCTGGATGCAAAAACCTAAACATATATTGTAAGTTTACTTTTAACTTTTATCCTTTATCTTTTCACTTAAAATTTTCCACTTCTATGGAATACTCCTAAAAATGGTTGTTCTTAATGCAAACTCAAGCGCAATTAACCCCAAAGCAATAAAACCAAATATTCTAAATCGCTCTTCACGCTTATTGTGCTCAACCACATCAATCTTTGAACGTTCTAGCTTATCAATCTCAGTATAAACCTGCTCAAGGGCTTTATTATTGGTCGCCCTAAAGTATTTTCCTCCTGTCATGTCGGCAACCTGCTGCAGCATCTCCTCGTCAATTTTAACCTCCATATCCTGATACTGAACACCAAAAGGTGTTTGTACTGGGTAGGGAGCAGTTCCGATGGAACCGATTCCAACAGGATATACCCTTACTCCGTAGCTTTTGGCAATTTCGGCAGCAGTTAATGGTGCTATCTCTCCACGGTTATTAACACCGTCGGTTAAGAGGATTACAACACGACTAATAGCACTACTCTCCTTTAACCTCGATGTGGCAGTTGCAAGACCTGACCCAATGGCTGTTCCATCCTCAAGTATTCCCATTTTGATATCCTTGAACATGTTGATTAACGAGGCATGGTCGGTTGTTAAAGGGCAAAGCGTAAAACTTTCGCCTGAAAATACAACCAAACCCATTCTATCGGTCTGACGACCGCTGATAAACTTAATGCCTATCTCTTTGGCTGCCTCTAAACGGTCTGGTGTAAAATCGCGCGCCAACATACTACCAGAAACATCAATGGCAAGAATAATATCTATGCCCTCGGTGGTAATATTTTTCCAAGTATTGGTTGACTGTGGGCGTGCTAAAACGATAATAATTAGAGCAACAACTATAACCCTAAGGGCAAGAAGAAGATGTCTTAGGTATACCTTAATTGAAACTGGTGCTTTTGCAAAACTCTGTAATGTAGATATTTGCAAACTCGCCTTCGAATCTTTTTGGCGAAATATATACCATGCTACCATTGCAGGAACAAGCAATAGCAAGTAAAAGAATTTTGGATGTGCAAATACTAGTTGATTCATTGTTAGCTTAACGTTTTATTATCCTGTTCATTCGATAATTCGGTTGCTTCTTCTGCTTTATCCTCATTGATTTTATCGACAATAACGGTTTCTTTAAGCTCTTCGAGAGGTTTAGTTTCCTCAACAAATTCGAAGGCAACCTTTAAACTATTCTCGTTATCGGAAACAAAGGGTGTATACTTAGCAAACTTTACCAAATCGGCAAGGATTAAAGTTTCGTGTAATTTGGTATAAAGCTCATCAACAGGGAATCCTACCCCTTTTAATCCGAATAAAATCTCGTCGGTAGTTTGCTCCATGGCGTTAACCTCATACCTTCCCTCGATGTAAATCCTTAGCGTATCAATTAATCGGGTGTAATAGTACTTATGGTTTTCGGAGAGATAGAGCTTTTCCTCTTTAATCTTTTCTAATTCCCTAAAAGCAATAATATGCGGAGGGTCAACATGC
>JANYLA010000106.1 GCA_025361485.1 Bacteroidales bacterium | reverse complement strand
ACGGTTGGAAAGCATGGTAATGAATCTATAATAAAAGCATACGTAAAATCTCAAGGTCGAGAAAATGAATATAAAAAGATACATAATCAGCAATTGTCATTGTTTTAATACCTCGTCAGCTCTGCTGCGAGGTAGTTTATTAACCTTTTTAAAAATAAGATAACTATGAATTGGTCAAGTATTTACCTGTTTCTGTTTATAGTAATGTTCTCCTGCAAGCAGATTGATAACCCAAAGGTTCAATTCATGAAATGGGCAAAAGCAGGGGCGATTATCGATAACATACAATGCAAATCAGATCCAAATCAAAGCTATTGCATTTACTTACCTTCAAATTATGAAATAAGTAATAAGTATCCTGTAATTTATGCCTTTGACCCACATGGTAAAGGACGTATCCCTGTTGCTTTGATGAAAAGCATCGCTGAGAAATTAGGTTATATAATTATCGGTTCGAATAGTTCAAAAAATGGACTTGGAACCAAAGAAATCAATAGCATAGTTAACTGCCTTTTTACAGATACAAAGCTAAAACTTGCCATTGATCCTAATCGGGTCTATCTGGTGGGTTTTTCTGGTGGGGCAAGGGTTGCATGTATGATTGCTCAAGGTGCAACCGGTATTAAGGGGGTTGTTGCCTGCTCTGCAGGTTTTCAGCCAAACAAAAATCCAATGGGCTTTCAGTTTATTGGCATTGCTGGCACTCAGGATATGAATTACCTTGAGATGAGAAGATTAAATAATTCCATGGATTCAGTAGGAATTCAAAATCAATTCATGGTATTCAATGGTAAGCATAAATGGCCCGATGAACCAACCATTTCGGAGGCGCTAACAATGCTCGAAATTCATGCCATGCAGAACTTTCCGAGTAATAAGGAAATTGCCGATGATTATTTGAGCATAAATATCAAGAGGATTCAAACCTTAAAAGAGACCAACTTTCCCGATAGCCTAGTTCTGGCATACAACATTGCAAAACGAACCTTTCAAACCCTTAATGGAATTGGAAATACCGAAAGTTTAAAAACAACTATTGATGAATTAAGCCAGATGCCTTTGGTTCAAAAATGCTTGAATGAGCAAACATCGCTTGAATTATATGAATATCAAAAGCAAAACGAGTTTGCTTCGTCATTTGGTTCCAAGCCTGAAACTTGGTGGAATAATAAAATTAAAAAATTGAACATTCAAAAAGCAGGCTTAAAAGGGAATGTGTCGAAGCGACTACTTGGTTATATCAGCCTAAACTGCTATGGTTATGTGAATGGGGCATTTCGATATCAAGATTGGAAGGCAGTAAAATATTTTACATCTATTTATATTCAGGTTGATCCCGAAAACCCCGACAGCTGGTATGCTTTAGCTTGCTTACAGGCCAATACAGGCCAATTGGTTGACGCCATTGAGTCTTTAAGGAACTCGATTAAGTTTGGATTTTCAGATTTTGCACGAATTAAAAGCGATCCTCTATTAATCAATGTTAGAGGTATGGAAGGGTATGGCGAATTGGTTAAAACGAAGTAAAATGATATTGAGGGTTATTAAACATTCCGCTTAAACCTGCGTTAAAATAGTTGTAAATTTGCCAGTTATCCATTTTAATTAAATTGATGAAAAAACTAACAATCATATTTTCCCTTATAATTCTCTGCATTAATGCAATAAGCCAGCAGAAAGCGTACTACCACTTTAAATTCGTTGAGCCCAACAAGTCCATTATAAATAGCACTATAACTAATATTATCTCCATCGATAATGTTAAGAACGATACTGTTTATGCGTATGCTAATGCAGAAGAAATGCAGAAGTTTGTGGCGTTAGGATACAAATACTCACTTATTACCGAATCCTCGGTAAATTCTAAATCAATTCTGATGGCCACAACGGTTGACCAAATGGTAAATTGGGATAAATATCCAACCTATTCGGTTTATCGAGCAATGATGAAGAAGTTTGAGCAGGACTTTCCTTCTTTATGTAAACTTGATTCAATAGGGTTAACCCCAAATGGTCATAAAATATATGTTGTGAAACTTTCAAACAATGTTGCAGTAGAGGAGCCCGAAACGGAGGTTTTTTATACCAGCACCATGCATGGCGATGAAACAACAGGGTTTATTTTGATGCTAAGGCTTGTAGATTCACTACTTACTAACTATTCTACAAGTATACGTGTTGCATCGTTGCTCAATAATATGGCTATTTACATAAATCCTTTAGCTAATCCGGATGGAACATATAAAGGAAGCGATAATAGTGTTTCTGGGGCTATAAGGTATAATTCAAATTATGTAGATATTAACCGAAATTTTCCTGACCCAAGAGTAGGCGAGCACCCACAGGGCGCATGGGAACAAGAAACCCAGATTATGATGAATTATGCAGCGGCTAGGCATTTCACGCAATCAGCAAATTTTCACGATGGAGTTGAGTTGGTTAACTACCCATGGGATGCATGGACAAGTGCTTCTCGAACACATCCTGATAATAATTGGTTTATTCATGTATCACGTCAATATGCTGATTCTGCTCAAGCACATAGCCCTGCTGGTTACTTTACAGATGAAAGCAATGGTATTACTGAGGGTGGTGATTGGTATGTTGTTGCTGGCGGTAGACAGGATTATATGAATTGGTGGCATCATTGTAAAGAGGTTACAATTGAACTATCGCCCAATGTGAATGATCCAACTCCTTCTGAACAATTGCAGAAATATTGGAATTATAATAAAGCAGGATTAATTGGCTATTTGGAATCAGCAACAAAAGGTTTTAACGGAATTATTACCAATACATCTGGTAGTCCATTGAAAGCCAAAGTATTTATTTCAGGGCATGATTCCGATAGTTCGCATGTTTACTCAAGTTCAAACACAGGTTTTTACGCACGACCCATTGAGCCTGGAACCTGGCAAGTTACCTATTCGGCAAAAGGATATTTACCTCAAACAAAATCGATAACAATTACCAATTGGGACTCCAATGTGACTCAAAATGTTGTGCTAGAAGTTGATTTGTCATGGGTTAATCCAATGGATGACAATAATCCGTATCGGTTTAAAGTCTCTCCTAACCCTTTCAGTAACGATATTAATTTCAGCTTTAGTCTTGTTAAGCCATCTCCAGTAAGTATTTCAATTTACACTATTGATGGGCGGTTGATTAAAACCATTTCAGACATAATTGGACAAGAGGGCATAAATATTATCAATACCGCTGATTTAAGTGGTATTAGCGAGGGAACATATATTATTTCTCTCAGGGTTGGAAATAAAACTTATTCACAGATTATCCAACACATCCGCTAAGCAATCATTTTTTTGATATTTTTGCATGGGTGCTTCAGAACAAGCACCCATAAATTTTCTATTATGAAGAAATCGCTACTCATACTTATCATCTTTATTGGCCTTTTAAATTCTGTTTTTTCGCAGCAACGAATGGCAATACCATCGGAAAAACCAAAGCTAATCGTTGAGGTTATTGTTAGCCAAATGCGATACGATTACATACATCGGTACTGGGATAAGTTTGGCGACGATGGGTTTAAGCTGCTTGTTAATGAGGGTGCTTTCTGCAAGAATGCAAGGTTCAACTACCTATTAACCCAATCATATCCAGGAATTGCAACCATCGCAACAGGATCCAACCCAATGGTTCATGGAGTAATCGCAAATAAATGGTACAGCAAATCCAATGGTTCGCTCGTTGACGCAGTAGCTGATGAGAAAATGAATACAATCGGAGGTAGCTTTTTTAGCGGCAAATTCTCGCCTAAAAACATTGTCACTAGCACTTTTGGCGATGAGTTGAGCCTTTATGATCCACAATCAAAGGTGATTGGTGTTTCGCTCGATGCTGGTTCGGCAATACTCTCAACAGGTCATAATCCAACGGGCACATACTGGTTTGATGCTGAGAAAGGGAATTGGGTAACGAGCTCCTTTTTTATGTCGGAGCTACCCGCTTGGGCAGATACGTTTAACACTAAAAAATTTGCCAAACTATACGCTGAGCGTGAATGGAGCGCATCCAAGCCAATAAATTCATACGATGAGGCTGATACAAATAAGGTGAAAGTACCCGAGGTCAAGAAAAAGTTGAAAGAAAAGCTGAAAGCAATGCTGGATGGCGTAATTCAGAAAAAGAGTCCAACGTTGAACTATGCCCCAATGCTTGAATCACCTTACGGGAATCTTCTTTCGAAAGATTTTGCCATTGCATCAATAGTTGGTGAAAACCTTGGGACAGACGAGCATACAGATCTTCTTACGTTGACTTTTTCGGTTAATCGAAATATTGGGTTAAAGTATGGTCCTCAGTCCATTGAGGTTGAGGATACCTATATAAAATTAGATAAAGAATTGGCTCATTTTCTTAAGTTTTTGAACGAAACCGTAGGTCGCGAGAATGTTTTGGTTGTTCTAACCTCTGATCAGGGAATCGCGTCGACCCCTGCATATCTCGAGAAATCGAAGATTCCTGGAGGTTACTTCGATCCGAATAAGGCAATGGCGTTACTGGGTAGCTATTTAAAAGCCATTTATGGGCAAGGAAATTGGGTTATAGCCTACAATGAAAAACAGATTTATTTAAACCATCGAATTATCGATGATTCGAACCTAAAACTGGCTGAGGTGCAGCAGAAAATTGCTGATTTTATGCTAGAGTTTTCAGGCGTTTCGAATGCTATAACGAGCAGTACTCTTCAGAGTTCAAACTTTACATCTGGAATATTTGAGAAATTTCAAAACAGTTACAATCAGCGTCGTTCGGGAGATATAATCCTCAACTTTGAGCCAGGTTGGGTTGAGAGTAATGGAAGTGTTACATCAGGAAATTCTGCATACAGTTACGATGTTCATGTTCCACTGATTTGGTACGGATGGAAAATTAAACGCCGTTCAATTCTTTCTCCTGTAAATATGACTGATATTTCACCAACGCTTTCAACATTACTTGGAATTACTTGGCCAAACGGGGCAACGGGGAACCCGATTAGGGAGTTGATTGAGTAAGAAGAGCGTTGAAAGATATTAGGTTTACAAGTTGTTTTCAACTGTCAACTATTAACGAGCAGCTAAGAGAGGCAGTTTTTCAATATCATTTTCCAACGCATTTCCAACAACAACCATATCAGCACCTGCATTCCATGCAGCCTTTACCTGTTCTGATGTTTTAAGTCCGCCACCCACAATTATTGGGATATTTACGGCTTCCCGAACGGCAATAATCAATTCTGTTGGTACTGGATTAATTGCTCCACTGCCTGCTTCTAGGTAAATCATTTTCAATCCTAACTGCTCACCAGCCAATGCCGTTGCAACCGCAATATCGATTTTTGATGCTGGGATGGGCATGGTATTACTCATATACTGTACAGAGGTTTGAACTCCTCCGTCGATTAGTATATAGCCCGTTGACAGAACCTCTAAGCCGCTATTTTTAATTGCATTTGAAGCAATTACGTGATTGCCAATAAGAAAGTCGGAATTTCTTCCTGATATAAGCGACAGTAATAGGATTGCATCCGCTTCGGTGCTGAAATGCATCGCATTGCCTGGGAAGATTACAACTGGAAGTGAAGATTGCTCTTTTATGGATGAAACGAATTGGCCGAAATCAACTTTAATTAAGCTTCCTCCAACGAGAATCATTGATACATTGCATTGCATTGCAATTGGTAAAAGTTTTTTAAGATGCTCCTTGTTGCATTTATCAGGGTCGATGAGCAATGCGAAGAGTTTCTCTTTCCCCCTTGACTCTATAATTTTTTGGTATATCATTTTATGCAATGCTTTTTTATTTGATATAATCCCTTATTGCCCATGAAAGGCAAAAATCGTCAAAAAAAAGATATTTCAACTCAAGCTGATGGGTTATACTTAGGTCAATCACATCAACCTTAACGGAGCCACTATCTGCAATGGTATTGAATTCATGAATATTGATATCAGTAGTGAAGCATTTCCCACCGTTCCAGGGGAGTTTGTAAACCGATTCCTTAACGCACCAAGCAAGGGCTAATGATTTTTGATGATCAAGGTTTATCCATTGTAACTCATCTATAGTTAAGTATCTATCGGCAACGATCCTGAAATTGCGATTTATGCGTTCAACATCAACACCAATGTTCATCTTCTGACAGAATCCTATTACAACTAGCTTTGCCGTATGGCTAATTGATATATATGGAGCGCCTTCATAATAATACGGTCTTCCGTTGGGGTGATAGTTTACAGGTTCGAAATGATTTAATCTATCGAGAATGGCCCTAGTGACCATTCTCTCAATTCTACGGCGAGGAAGTGTGTAACTATCCGTTAAATCAATACCTGTCAACTCTTTTAGTTCCTGTTCAGATTCAGTAACTTTCCAGATTGCTATCTGCGAATTGTTATCCTCAATTACCCTAAATAGACCCATAATCTAGAATTTCTATTTCCATTCAAGCGTTTCAATCAGGTAGGTCATATCTTTTCCAAAGAAGTCGATAGCCGGAGCGAGGGAGTCTTTATTGGGATGAACTCTAAAGTATAAAGCACCTCTTAAAAAATGCTTAACCGAATCGGTTACATAAAATTGGTATGAACTTGCTGCATTACCCCTTATATCATACAAGGTGCCGAAGACCTTTTTTTCGGGGTTGGCGAATAGTTTTTCATTAATTGCATCGGCCTTAATGGTATGCTTGTAAGCTAAGGTCCTTATGTCTTCAATCAAAGTATCGATATTACCATGAACCTGTTTGTAGCTGATGTGAATTTTTGCCTTATATTTTGGGAATTCAATATTAATCCAATAATTTTCAGCACCTCTCTCTTTATCTTTAACGATTTGACCATATACTGGGTAGCTGAATTTGTAAGGGAAAATTGAATCAAAAACTCTGTATCGCTTTTCGGGGAAATCAAGCCTGAAATATCCCCGAGGTTTTGGTAGCGGAGTTGATTGACATCCAAAAATCAAAATAAATAAACCTAAAATTGTAGTGAGCGTAAGCGCTTTTATTTTAATGTTTTTCATATTAATGGTCTGACATTTTGATGATTGGATTCCTGAAAGTTTCTTGTTAATATGGGGTGAATTTAAGTGTTTTCGGTGAATAAAAGAAAGGGTTATTATTTGACGCCAATGCAGCAATCAAACAATAACCCTTTCTTTTAATATTTTATTCTAGAATGGCAAATCGTCGGGTTCAGGTACTGAGCCTTGGGGTTCGGGAACTGTTGAATTTTCAGCTAATTTTGCATGGCTGCCATTGTCACCTGCCTCAGAATTGCCAGATGCTCCTAAGAAACGGAAGTTATCGCAGAAGATTTCGGTTTTATACTTTTTAACTCCTTCTTTATCATCGTATGATGAGGTTTTTAAACGCCCCTCAACGAAAAGGAGTTTTCCTGCTTTAACGTATTTTTCAGTTATTTCGGCAAGTTTGCTCCAAACTACAATGTTGTGCCATTCGGTTTGGGTAACCTTTTTACCTGTTTTGTCGGTGTATGTTTCGTTGGTTGCAAGCGAGAAGCGGGCTACGGTAACTCCGCTATCGAGGTGACGAACATCGGGGTCTTTGCCAACATGACCAACGAGGATAACTTTATTTACAGACATCTGTTTAAGGTTTTATTTGTTAATAATTAAGGCATCTTAAGTAAAATTAAGAAAAAAATATTTCCCCAACAAGTTTATAATCTAATAATTATAATTAATTCATCTGGATTATTTGAGTTTGTTAAGGTAGGTTTAAAAAAACTAATTCCACGTCTAATCTGTTTGAGAAAAAATAATTGTTTTTCACTTTTCACTTCTCACTTCCTTTCTCAAATACTTCTCCGATGGCTCTGCGGCCAAGAAATTATCGATAACACGAGGTGTTGAATAATCATGAATATCATCAATCCTAACCTTTACGTAGTTCGATGTAATGTAATAGGTTGGTTTGTTTGTCTCTAATATATAGAACTTTGTGTAAAGGATTTGATGACTTAAGATGTGCTTAATTGGTTGTGACTCATAAAGTATAGTAATCTCCTCGTTGGCAAATAGTTCTTTCCAAGTAGAGCTTTTTAAAAGAGTTTTAAGCTCAACTTGGCTATCAGTTTCGATTAGCGGAAATTCATACAACGATGTCCATATATCACCTGCTTCTCTACGTTGAATAAAGGTTGAGTCCTTAATTTTTATAATTATGTAGTTCAGAAATCGATTGCGGGTGGCAGTTTTCTTTCCTTTAACAGGAAGTTGATTAACTAAATTGTTTCGGTATGCGTAACAAATATCATTAAATGGACAGAGTATGCAGTTCGGTTTGCGAGGCACACACTGCATGGCACCAAAATCTAGCAATGCTTGATTGAAGGTATCAGGATGCTCCTTGTCTATTAGTTCCATAGCAAGGGCGTAGAACTCCTTTTTACCAGCTGCGGATTCGGAGGAAGAGAACACTCCATAAACTCTTGAAAGCACTCTGTAAACATTTCCGTCGATTGCCGGAACTACCTCATTGAATGCAAATGACGCGATGGCTCCTGCCGAATATGGTCCAAGTCCTTTTATTTTCAATAACTCCTGATAAGCGGTAGGCAAAGCGCCATTATAATCTTCCAGAACTTGCTTTGCTGCCTGATGCAGATTTCTTGCTCGAGTATAATATCCAAGACCTTGCCAAACTTTCATCACCTTGTCAATATCAGCATTTGCTAGGTCTTTTATGGTTGGGAAAGTGCTTATAAATAGATTGTAATAATCGAGGCCCTGAGCAACTCTAGTTTGCTGAAGAATAACCTCTGATATCCATATATAGTAAGGATTCCTTGTATTTCGCCAAGGTAAATCGCGCTTGTTTTGGTTGTACCACTTTATGATAATAATCTTAAAATCCATTGAATCAAATCGAACGGTAAAATTAGTTATAAAAAATAATTCATTTGTATTTCGTTTATATATATAAATCATTTATATTTGCAGTCCGAAAATGAAAAAACACAAGTATAATCAATTGATAATTAAAGATTTTTAATCATGACAAAAGCAGATATCGTAAATGAGATTTCCAAGAATACTGGAATTGAGAAGGTAACTGTTCAGAAGACCGTTGAGGCTTTCATGGAAACAGTAAAGGATTCTTTAGTAAAGGAAAAAAACGTTTACCTAAGAGGATTTGGTAGTTTTATCGTAAAGAAACGCGCGAAAAAAACTGCTCGTAACATCTCAAAGAATACAACTATCATTATTCCTGAGCATTTCATTCCTTCTTTCAAACCAGCTAAGACCTTTGTTGGTAAGGTTAAATCACACGTAAAGAAGTAATTAATTAGTTTTAACCTTTTAAAAATAAACACCATGCCAAGCGGAAAGAAGAGGAAGAGGCATAAAATGGCCACCCACAAACGGAAAAAACGTCTTCGTAAGAACCGTCACAAGAAGAAAAAATAGTAATTCCTATTTTTCTTAACATATTTATAAATATGATGTCAACCTAAAGAGCCTTGAGTCCTTTAGGTTGACCTGTTTCTAGTTACCTTACTTAATTTCACAAACTAAAAAAAAGTGAATATCGAACTTGTAATTGATGTACGTGATACTGAAATTGCGATTGCACTTCTTGAGAATAAACAGCTTGTTGAACTCAATATGGAGAAAAGCAACGTTCAGTTCGCGGTTGGCGACATCTATCTCGGTAAGGTAAAAAAAATAATGCCTGGGTTAAATGCAGCATTCGTAGATGTAGGATACGAAAAGGATGCATTTCTTCATTACCTTGACCTCGGGCCTCAGTTTCAAACTTTTAATAAATATCTGCAAACCACATTATCCAAGAAGAACAAATCATTACCGATAACCAAGTTAAAGTTTGAATCGGAGATTGATAAGAACGGAAAAATTGGGAATGTAATAAGCAGTGGGCAATCAATTCTTGTTCAGATTGCCAAAGAACCTATATCGACTAAAGGACCTCGTTTAAGTTCAGAGATATCTATCGCTGGACGAAATCTTGTACTGATGCCATTCTCCGATAAGGTTTCTATTTCACAAAAGATTTCATCACCCGAAGAGCGAAAAAGGCTGAAACGCCTGATGGAAAGTATTATTCCACGTAATTTTGGGGTAATTGTTCGAACTGCTGCTGAGGGCAAAAAAGTGGCTGTGCTCGATGCTGAACTTCGTGGCCTGATTAAGAAGTGGGATGTTGCTTATGATAAGATGAAAACGGCAACTGTTCCAAGTCTTCTGGTAAGCGAACTAAAGCGTACATCCACCATTCTGCGCGATATGCTTAATGTATCGTTCAACAATATTCACGTTAACGACGAGAATGTTTATAACGATATTAAAGAGTATGTCGATACTATTGCCCCTGAAAAGGAGAAGATTGTTAAACTGTATCAAGGGAATGTGCCTATCTTTGATCAGTTTGGAATCGACAAGCAGATCAAAAGCCTTTTTGGTAAAACGGTTTCATTTAAAAGCGGTGCTTACCTAATTGTTGAGCACACCGAGGCGCTTCATGTATTCGATGTGAATAGCGGAAATCGTTCGAAGGCCACCAACGACCAAGAAACCAATGCACTTGATGTTAACCTTTCAGCTGCTGAAGAAATTGCTCGTCAGCTTAGGCTTAGGGATATGGGTGGTATTATTGTTGTTGATTTTATCGATATGCACTCGCAGGAGAATCGTCAGATTCTGTTCGATAAAATGAAAGACCTAATGGCCAAGGATCGCGCTAAGCATAATATTTTGCCGTTGAGTAAATTTGGCTTATTGCAAATAACCCGTCAGCGAGTTAGACCCGAGATGCAGATCAGTACTGTTGAGAAATGTCCAACCTGCAAAGGATCTGGCGAAGTTTCACCTACAGTAATCTTCGATGAGCAGATTGAGAATCAGCTGACATTCCTCGTAAACGAGAGAGGAATAAAAAACTTTATTTTAAAGCTGCACCCCTACATTGCAGCCTATATTTCTAAAGGATTTATATCCAAACGAATTAAATGGATGTTCAAGTACGGCGCTAGAATTAAGGTTGTACCCATGTCATCCTACCATTTATTAGAGTTCCGCTTTTTTGATCGGAACGATATCGAGATAGAGCTTTAGCCAACATAACCCCGAAGAGATTCGGGGTTTTTCTTTTTTTTAAACCATTTACGTTTTAAGAATCAGCTTAAAAAAAACTATGCTTAACTGAACACCGAGTATTCTAAAGTTAAAATTTCGCAGAATTATTGTGTGATTGATATGAAACGACTTGGTTATTATCTTTATCAACCCTATAAGTGGTTATTTTTCCTGCCATTCTTATTTGTTAATACCATCTTTTTTGGGATAATGGCAGTAGTTTTATCAACCATCGTTAATCAAAAGGTTGCAGCTATGTTGGTGGAGTGGTTTGGTCAAAATTAAACGCATTCCTAACTCCTATGCTTGTCAATGTTAAAGGCAGAGATAATGTAAACCCAAAGCAGTCGTATGTTGTTTCTAATCATCAAAGCGTTTACGATATCTTTCTTATTTATGGATGGCTTGGGATTGATATTAAATGGATTATGAAAAAGGAACTTCGTAAGATTCCTAGCGTTGGATTTGGTAGCCAAAAAGTGGGACATATATTTATTGATAGATCCAATAGTAAGAAAGCGCTTGAAAGCATAAATGAAGCTAAAATGAAATTGGTAAACGGAACTTCAGTTGTTATCTTTCCTGAAGGAACTAGGAGCCAATCAGGAGAACTTGGCACTTTTAAGCGGGGAGCATTTAAGATTGCATATGATCTGAATTTACCAATTCTCCCAATTACATTAGTTGATACAAAGAATATACTTCCTTCGAATACAATAAATATACTGCCAGGACGTGTTAAAATGGTTATACACGAACCAATTGATATAGATAAGTATAGTGAAAAAGAGCCTGGATATCTATTAGAAGAGGTGAGACGTAAAATAAATAGTGCGCTTCCTTCTTAGGTTTCTTTTTGTGTAGGTGATTCAGAGAGTTTTTCTAACTCTTTCTTTAACGATTTCATTATTGGTTTGATTTGAATATTCATCTCCTCGGCTAAGTTTTTCGCTTCGCGGAGATTTTCTTTTTTGTCATCAAGCAATTCAATTTTTTGAAGTAACCCTGCAATGTTGTAGATTTTAAACTGTTTAAAGGCGGGTTTCATTTTGTGCGCAATCGCTGATGTTGCCTTGAGGTCTTTGCTGTGAATACGATTATTCAGGTCTGCTAGATTTTGGTCAATATTACTCAAAAAGGTAGAAAGTATAAGTTTAGCTGATTGCATATCCCCCCCCGAAAAACGGTATATATCTGCAAGATCATAACCACTATCGATATTGGCTTCCTGTTCTATTTGGAGCTTAGAATGACTTTGAATCTCAATGTATGGTTCAATTACTTCTACTAATTCCATTTCGGTAAATGGTTTTATGAGATGCCCAGCAAAACCTTTATCGGTAAAGTGGTTGAGATCATCAATCATGTTATTTGCTGTAATAGCGATTATGGGAATCGAATAACCATGTTCACTTATCATATCGACAATATCGTAACCGCTAATCCCCGGCATTTGTATATCGGTAAAGATTATATTGTATTCATTTTTCAAAATCAGCTTTGTAGCCTCTTTTGGGTCGCCGGTTGAATGAACATTAATTCCTAAACTCTTAAGTAATTCTTCAGTGATAATAAGGTTAATCTCATCGTCGTCGATTACGAGAACATGGATGTTGTGATTAACGGCAAAGTGCTTTATTGTTTGAGGTGATTTTTCAACCTGCTCACCCTTTAATCGGTATGGAATGGTTATTTTTATTGATGTGCCTCTGTTTATTTGGCTATCGATGTTCACCTCACCACCTTGAAGTTCAGTTAGCCTTTTTACAATTGTAAGACCAAGTCCAGTTCCTCCATATCGCCGGGTAGTGCTAGGATCTGCCTGAGTGAACTCATCGAAAATGAGGGCTTGCTGTTCGGGGGTTATTCCAATTCCAGTATCGTTAACTGAAATATGAATTTTAACAAAATCGTTTGTAGTATTTGTAATATTTGTGACAACTGAGACTGAGCCTTTATCGGTAAATTTAATGGCATTGCTTAAAAGATTTAGAATGATCTGTTTTAAGCGGAAGGGATCGCCCCAAATAATCATGTTAACCGGGTTCTCCTCAATCAAATCAATCGTTAAGCCCTTTTCTTCAGCCTTATGGTGTAACGTATTTATTGTTTCCTGGATAACCTCAAAAAGATTAAACGGTATATTTTCAATTCTCATATGACCCCCTTCAATCTTCGAGAAATCGAGGATGTCGTTAATAACGCTAAGTAAATATTCGGAGGATGTTGACAGCATTTTGACATGATTTTCCTGTGTTGAACTTAACTCCGACTTTTTTATCTGCCTCGTTAGTCCGATTATTGAGCTTAGCGGGGTTCTTATCTCATGGCTCATATTAGCCAAAAATTGTTCTTTTACCTTCAGTAACTTTTCGGCGTATTTCTTGGCTTCGTATAGCTCATTCCGATAGTACGTACTTTTAGTGATATCTCTAAAAATAACTGCAACAAAAAGCAGGATCATGATGAGTGCTGCGCCACCTAGTGCAAGCACAATTATGGTTGATTTATTCACCACCTCTTCGGCATTGTTTGACCGCTTGTAGGATTGCGAGAGTTCTTCGCGCTCAAGCATTGAAACGATAACTCTAATCTGATCCATTAGCTCTTTATCGCTTTTAAGGAGTTCGAGTTCCTTTATGCTTGCCAAGTCATTTGCGCTCTCCTGCTCGTTTCGAATTTGATTTAGGATTCCAACAACGTTGCCAACTAAACTATCAGGAATATACCCTGCACGAGCAATAGTATCAATATGATTTTCAACTCTTACATTGGTAACTGTTGTGTCCACTTTTTCCTTGCCCGAAATCCATTTTTTAATCTTACCAAAAAAGCCCGTCTTCTGAGAAGAAAGCCTTTCAACAACAGTATCGCGCTTTGATGTGGTGGTGGTAGTTGAACGCGATACGATGGGTTTGTTCTGATTTGTAATGGCTTGAACCTTGGTAATCTCATCAATGGCCCGTTCGTAGAATACTGATGAGCGGTCGAACTTTTTAAGTTCAATAAAATCATCAAGTACGCTCTCTTTCTTTTCGAGCAGCTGTTTTATGGTTTTTATTTTAAGCCTTTGACTTTGGCTATCTCTGGTTTGGCCGAGAAGGGTATCAACCTTATCGCCAATTTTAATTAGAAACGCAAAGTAGGTGTTTAGGAATTCCTCGTTATGTGTGAGATTATAGGCTCGGATATTACTCTCGGCTTCGTAGATATCGGCCAATGCTGAGTTGAGTAATATCAACTTTTTATTGGGATGCGAAAGCGATTGTTTGGTTCTTGAAAGTTCAATAAATCCGTTGTAGGTAATTGATATTGATGCTATTGCAAAGGCAAGGATAATGGTAAAGCCTGCCAATACTTTTGGCTTAATCCAAATTCGAATGGGTCCTTCTGCTTTTGACATCTAGGGTGCAATGATTAAGCAAATTTATACCAATTTTCTTTCAAATATGCACAAATAAAACTGGTATAAAAAAGGGAGAGCAATAACGCTCTCCCTTTAATAATGAAATATTGAACTTGTTATTATTCAACAATTAAAACAAGATATTTTGATGCGCTCCAGAATTTGGTTGCATCCGTAATTTCTATTTTTTCAGTAACACCCTCTTGATTGGTAATGAGTTTGTATGAGTCGGTTGGATGAACTGTAATCACCTTTACCTTTTTGCCCGACAAAGGAATTGTGGATAATGTCGAGATATCAACCTTGGTAAAGTAGCTAATATTGAAATCGTTCTTAAGTTTACTTGTCTTACCTAGTCCGAGGAAACCGCCTGTTTTATCAATAATTTTATTCAACTCAAGCTCCTTCTTTGTGCCAAATGCATAGTAAGCAGTATTAATCGTCTCAACTTGCTTGCTAACC
Source organism: Bacteroidales bacterium (assembly GCA_025361485.1). Taxonomy (GTDB): domain Bacteria; phylum Bacteroidota; class Bacteroidia; order Bacteroidales; family Tenuifilaceae; genus UBA8529. The sequence goes on along the minus strand of JANYLA010000106.1, from coordinate 28,036 downwards.
GTTTCGGTTAGCTGAGTCTTTTCAGTTTTCAGCGTATCAACTTGAGCATTTAGGATTGCAACTGAAAAATCCATTTGGGTTAACTTGTCTTTAAGAACTGAAATTTCGGCATCTCTTTCCTGAATGGTTTGATTTGTTTGAGCAAGCATTTTTTCGAATTCAGCTACTTTTAAGCCTGATTCCTTTAATTTACTATTTAGATATTGGATTGTACGCTTGTTCTTAGACATCAAATCATTGATAACCTTAATGTCTTCGTTAATCTGTTCGCGGGTATCCTTGTTGAGCTCAGTGCTGTTAGCGGTGTTCTTCGAGATAACATTCTCCTTTACCTTAATCTGCGCAAGGTTTGATTCAATCTCGTTTAGCATTTCAAAAAATCCGTTTATTGTGGAATCTTTTGCATGCGATTCATTTCGTAAAGCCTGATTTTCCTTGGTTAGAAGTTCAATCTGCTTTTTCTCTTTTTCCTTACAGCTGGTGGCTACCATTAATAGTGCCATCGATGCTATTAAAATTATTCTATTCATAGTCGTTTTTATTTTTTTAAATGGTTACCAAAACCGATCCGTAAATAATTAAAAATCAATAAATGCTTATAAGTAACATAATATCATGTAGATATAAAATAGTCTTGATAACCCAAGCACTCGTATTCCAAATTAGTGTGCATGTAAATCAACAGTTTGGGGTGGGCGTTGAAATAGGCAATAGTTAATAATGCGAATTAAGGGTTGAGTATCTTATTATCGTATAAACTTTGTGAAAATTAGTGCCTTAGAGTCTTAGTGGCTAAGTAAAGAAGCGCCACCAAGACACAAAAACACAAAGATTCACTAAAGCACATTTATCATATTGCTAATAATTAACTATTTAAGATAGTGGTAAAAATCAATTTCTCAACCTTTAATTAGTATTAATAGTCAAAAGTGATTAGCTGTCTAGATATTTTGAAATAGCTGAGTGCAGCTCTTCGGTATCAATAGGTTTTGATATAAAATTGTTGCAACCAAAATTTAGCGATTTAGTTTTATCATCGTTGAAAAAATATGCTGTTAGAGCAATTATCGGAAGATCCTTTCTGAAAGATTTTATTTTTTCGGTGGCCTCGTAGCCCGACATAAATGGGAGTTGAATATCCATCAATATAAGATCTAATTTATTGATTGTTTGGCAGATATTAACTGCCTCTTCACCTGTTTTTGCATGAATTAGGGTAAGGCCGCTTTCTCTTAATAAGGCATTGATGTACTGATAGTTAGATGAGTCATCTTCAACTATTAAAACCACCTTATCTAACCAACGGTAGTCGTTTATAAAATCCATATTCAATCATGAAAAAGGTGAAACACTTTTATAATCAACGATATTACTCTATTTTGTTCGGTGGTTACGATTGCGAAGATAAACGGCATTTTAACAAAAACAAACAAGTATGTACAATGATATCGAAAACAGGTGTTGGGTGAATTAATTATTATATTTGTTCACTATTCTAAAAAGTATGGCGAAAACTGTTAGCGTTGGATACCGTTTTTATATCTGGATTGAGAACCTTTCCAACAGGATGTTCAGCTATTTTGATATCCATAAAGTTGGAATACTTGGGACGATATCTATACATCTTTCGTTAGCCATTGTACTGCTTATTGTTAAGATGAACTTTAACCCAATACCTAAAAATGTTGAGGTTGATATTAATTTTAATAATGAACTTTTACCAATTACGGAGGAGCAAAAGGAGCAGATGGATAAAGTATCATTAGCAGTTGAAAAACTCCTTCATCAAGGAATGGAAGCCGATGTAATAAAGAATGTGGCTGTTGATGCTGCAACTGAATCAAATGAGCTTAATCCCACACTTCAGGATGACAAAGGGATTAACGCATCTGATCTATATCGAGAGGCGGGAATGGTAAAACAGAGGTTAAGTGAAAATAAAGATTTATACGAGAAGTCGCAGTTGACAGGCCAAGAGGAGATACCCAATACACCAATAAAAAATACTGTACCTAAAGATGAGAGTAAGTTTAAGGGTCCGGCGGTAATCTCCTATTTTTTAGAAGGGCGAAAGGCCATGATGTTACCTGTTCCTTCTTACAAATGTCAGTTTGGTGGACAGGTTGTTGTCGATATTGATGTATCACCCGATGGCAAGGTGGTTGGTGCTAAAATCGATTCGAAAAATTCGTTAAACGATGAATGTATTGCAGAGGCTGCAATTACGGCGGCTCTCAATAGTTTCTTTACAGAATTCCCTAATGCACCAAGTAAGCAAAAGGGAAGTATTACCTATCTATTTGTACCTCAGTAGTTAAAATGCAGCCATTAGCAAGTTAATATCCCGCGATGGGATATTGTATAGTCGACCCAGATAGTCGTTGGTTAAGATTCCGTTAAAGATATACACTCCATGCCTTATACCATGATTGTCTTTAAGCAGCGATTTCATTCCTCCTGCTTCACCAATCTCGGTAATAATTGGTGAAAAAACATTGCTCATGGCAATGGACGCCGTTCTTGCTACTCTTGATGTGATATTTGGTACGCAGAAATGGATTACTTCATGCTTTATAAATGCTGGATTAGTGTTATCACGCATCTCCGATGTTTCGAAGCATCCACCTTTATCGATGCTCAAATCAATAATTACAGAACCTTTCTTCATCAGTTTAACCAATTCCTCAGAGACAATAAAACCTCCTTTAATCTCCTCGGGAGTAAGCGTGCCAATGACAACATCGGCAGTTTTTAGAACTTTTTCTAATACCTGTGGATGGAAAATAGATGTATATAGTCTCTGTCCTAGTATATTCTGCAAATCAGATAATCGCTTAATCGAGTCGTCGAATACTTTAACGGTTGCACCGAGCCCCAATGCGGCTCTTGCTGCAAACTCAGCAGCAGTACCTGCTCCAAGAATTACAACTTCGGTGGGAGTAATACCTGCAATACCTCCAAGCATTACCCCTTTGCCTTTATTCACATTACTGAGGTACTCTGCGGCTACCAAAACGGAAGTATTTCCTGCAATCGAACTCATTGCGCGTACCAGCGGGAAATCGCCATCTTGGTCGAGAATGCTTTCGAATGCAATGGCGGTAATACGCTTTTGCATTAGGTTGCGTAGATATTGACCTGCAGAGCTATTAAGGTGTAGTGAAGAAATAATGACCTGACCTTCTCTGAGGTATTCCGTTTCGCTGAGCTGAAGCGGAGCAACTTTTAAAATGATTTCGCTTTTAAAAACTTCCTGCGGTGTTTCAACTATTTGTCCTCCGCGTTCACTGTAGTTGCTGTCGGTGTAGTTTGCAAGATTTCCTGCACCCTTTTCAATGATAATCTCGTGTCCTTCCTCAACAAGCATTTCAACCGCTTCGGGCGTAAGCGGGATTCTGCACTCCGATGTATCTGCCTCTTTGGGTATTCCTATGGTAATTCGTTTATTCTTCTTACCCGTTTCCAACATCTCCTCTTGTGGCATCAAACCCTTTGAGAAGGGGAACTGAGGCGAGGGTTTAGATACTCTTCCCATGTTAATTTAATTTAGCCAATATTCAATAATTCTTCAATCTTGACTATAGTCTCTTTCTGAATTGAAGTTGATTATAAATATATGGCAAAGTTTATCCTTAATCAAAAATAGTGATTAGTTTTAATTGTTGAGTTACAAATTCTATAAAGGTTAAGCTAGTTTTGTTACCGTTCTTAATCCTTCATTGTTGCTTGAAATTGATATTTTACAAACTTCTTCTGTTGGAAGAATTTCTTCAATCAGTTCAGGCCATTCGATTAAACATAGTCCTTCCGTTTTATAGAAATACTCCTCGTAACCAAAGTCAAAAACTTCATCAATCTTATTGATTCTATAAAAATCAAAGTGATAAATTGGGTTGAAATTTCGGTCGCGGTACTCATTTATTAAGGCGAATGTTGGGCTTGCCACATTATCGGTAACGCCTAACTCATGGCAAATGGCTTTAATCAAAGTGGTTTTTCCTGCGCCCATACTTCCATAGAAGCAGATGATTCGGCTCTTACCTATCATATGCAAAACACTTTTTGCAGCCGTATTAATATCTGAGAGCGATTGAATTGTAACCTGTTCCATTAATTCATGAAGTTATTAACATCAAACTTAAAACCTATAAATCTAATTTATTGTTAGTTGTTGTATGTGTAAGTTAGTGTTTTATGGGGCAATTCATTTGCCATTGGATTTTGCTTGTTCTAACATTAAATCTAGAACTTTCCTACTATAAACTTTTCCACGTACGATAACAGTTTCAATAGTTGTAGTATTCTCAATATTTTCTAATGGATTTTTATTCAGCAGAACAAGGCTAGCCACTTTGCCTATCTCAATGGAACCAAAATCAGCTTTTTTGTTCATAAATATTGCAGGTTTGATTGTTGCAGACCTTAATACATCAAGTGCTGGCATACCTCCTTTAACCATAAGAGATAATTCATCGTGTAGGGAAAATCCGGGGAAAATATAAGGATTTGGAAAATCAGTTCCTGCAATAATTTTCACTCCTTTCTCATTCATTTTGCCTATTAAGTTTAGCTCAAAAAGATGTTTTACAATTGCACTTTTCACCCAAGTATCTATTTGGCTTTTTGGATAAGCATTCAATCTTTGATTCCAAATTTCAATAAGATATCCGGGAAGATATACCTTTCTATTATCATTTTTAAAAATTGTATCGTTTAAATAACAATTTACCCTACCAACTACTAAGGTGGGGCATATCCACATGTTACTCTTAGCCAGCACAGAGCATAGAGAATCAAAACTCTTTTCAGAAAATCTACTTACTAATTCTTCCTCTGATGAGGGGGGATTTTCGTTCTTATTTTGCGGTATGCAGCCTTCCAGAAATCCATATAAATGCTCTGAACTTGCCATTCCTGCATCAATTGCTTTATAGATTGAAACACCATTCGGTATATGACCGGCAAATGGTATGTTCCTTTTCTTAGCTTCCTTGGCAATAGCCAAAAAAGCTTCTTCAGTTAACATACTGTAAACTTTGAGAAAATCAACTTTTTTCTCCATCTGGTTATTTACGGCAGCAACAGCCTCATCAGAGTTTGTAACTATTAAACTTCCTGGGAAAGCAGGTGGATTTCCATCAATAAAATCAGCTGCAAAATATATATCAGGAGAAACAACCCCTTCCTGTGGTGTATTTTTAGGAACTATTACATACTCCGGCATATCGCCCCACATTTCTCGTACTCCGGTTATACCATTGGCAATAAGCAGGGGTTCTGTGTCTATGCGGGCCCATTTATAATGAGCATGCATATCCCAAAGTCCAGGGATAAGATATTTATCTTTCCCGTCAATTACAGCAGTTGAATCCGAATCGGTAATTTCATTATCATAAATGGCAGTGATGCGATTACTATCAATAGCTATTGTTTTATTTTTTAATATTTCCCCTGTATTTACATCAACAACATTAACATTAGTAATTAAGCAATCATGGTTAACCGCATGGTGACATGACATAAATGGTATTATGAGCAATAAAATCACAAAACATAATTTAATTCTTTTAGAAAAGTTTGAATTCATGGTCTGTTTTTTTAGCATTATAAATAGTATTTTAAACAAGAATTTCAAGCCTTACAACTAACTGTCAACCAACAACTGAAAACCGACAACTTTTTTCTTACCCTTCAATGGGTTTTAGCTCAATAATAGGAATAAGCATTTCCTCCAAAGAAATACCTCCATGCTGAAAAGTATTTTTGTAATACTTTACGTAATGGTTATAGTTATTAGGGTAAGCCAAGAAATCGGTGTTGTATGCAAATATAAACGACGAGCTTACATTTGGTTTAGGTAGATGTGCATCCTCTGGTTTTCTGATTTCAAACACCTCCTTAGGATTATAGTTAAGGTTTTTCCCCAGTTTGTATCTTAGGTTCGAAGAGGTGGCTTTATCGCCAATTACTTTAATAGCATTTTGTACCCTAACCGTTCCGTGATCGGTTGTAATTATTAGTTTAACTTTTTGGTTGGCTGCCTCCTTAAGTAAGGCCCATAAATCGGAATGGAGAAACCATGATTTTGTCAAGGAAAGATAAGCCGCTTCGTCCGAAGCCAATTCCTTCATCATCTCCATTTCGGTGCGTGCGTGCGAAAGAATGTCTACAAAATTGTAAACCAAAACCGTTAGATCTTTTTTCAGAATCTCCTTTAGGTTGTCAACTATTTTATGACCAGGTTTAAGCGTGTTGCTTTTCTCATAGTACCATTTGTAATTTTTACCTAACCTCTGTAGCTGTTTGTTAAGTAATTCCTCTTCATTCAGGTTTTTTCCTTCATCCTCCTCGTCAAACACCCATAAATCCGGGTAATGCTTTTGAATCTCTAATGGCATTAAGCCTGAAAAAATAGCGTTTCGGGCGTATTGCGTTGCCGTTGGAAGAATTCCACAGTAAATATTTTCATTCTCTACCCGCCAAATAGTTGAGATTATTGGTTCAACCGCTTTCCACTGATCGAAACGGAAATTATCGATTAATATGAAAAGTACTTTCTGCCCCGAATCAATGGCTGGGAATACTTTATTTCGGAATAGATTAGGTGATATTAGCGGTTTTTCAGATGTTTCGTTTACGAACCAGCTTAAGTAGTTATTCTTAATAAACTTTGCAAACTCGCTATTGGCTTCGTTTTTTTGATATTCTAGGATTTGTGCTAGACCGGGATCGTTTAAATCGGCGAGTTCCATATTCCACATCACCAGTTTGCGGAGAATATCCACCCAATCGGAGAATGTTTTGGCCGAGCCAATAAATTGGGTGATTTTACCGAATTCAGTTCGGTAAACGGCTGAGGTTTTATCAGTTATTAGCTGTCGATTATGCACGTTTTTCTTAATCGATAGCAGAACCTGCTTTGGGCTAACGGGTTTTATAATGTAATCGGATATTTTTGAGCCAATGGCCTGATCCATTATGTTCTCTTCCTCGCTTTTGGTAATCATCACAATAGGAAGAGAAGGTTTGATTTCTTTAATTCGAGTTAGAGTTTCAAGGCCACTTAGGCCGGGCATATTTTCATCCAAAAAAACAAGGTCTAAATCATTCGATTTTACAATGTCCAATGAATCCTGCCCATTATTTGATGTCAGTATTGTATACCCCTTTTGTTCGAGAAAAATGATATGAGGTCGGAGGAATTCAATCTCGTCATCAACCCAAAGTATTGTAACCTTCATACCAATGTTTTTTATTATTGTCTTATTTGTAGTTTGATTTAAAGAACTTCAAATATTCAGCTAATGATTTATCCTCCATGAAAAGGGCGAAATTCTCAGTGCTTATTATAAAAGCAGAATATTCATCAGTCTTGAGTGGATTAAACAATCCCTCCTTATGCATTACTGCATCAAAGTATTCCATTGCCTCGGTTATGGTTCTGAATTTATCAACCTTTATCATTTCAAAAAACTCGTTGAATGGTTGATTGCTAACATTAATATCGAGATTGATGAACGCATCAACGTTGAACGATACGATGTTAAACTTAAGCTGATTCATGTTCGATTTTTTCGGAACTAAAATGACGAAAAGATGTTCCTTCTCAGATTTCTTATACTCAACGGCAGCCTTTACTTCAATAAGAGTTGTGTCGATTTGATTTGTAGTTTCGGCAGTTTGTCCCGAAGCTAATTGAAGTTCTTGGCGTCGAATATACTCTAAAATACCTGCCGCTCGCTCCGATACTTCGGTCTGCGGATATTTCTGAACTAAATCAGTTAATGAATTTCTGAAAGTTCTTAAGTCAGATGTTTTACCAATGCAAAGCGATTTAAGCAACTTAAATTGTGGCTCAAGTTTTGAATTAGGGTACTTAACTAATCCCTCCTCAACCTTTTCGCTTGATTTATTGTAATTGCCATTTTGATACAGCTCGTATGCACCTTGGTAAAAGGTGTTTTCTTCGTTCAACTTATTTGTTAAATCTTTTAGGTAATTAGGATTTGTCAACATCGTTGCATAGCTGCTTGTTGGATAGCGGTTAACAATAATGCCTTTATATTTCTCAGCATTCGCAGCGTTGTTTGTGAAAATGCTTACTTGATAAAGGTTGTAGTAAGCACTTAATGTGGATGGGCTATCAGGAAATCGTTGAGCGAACTTTTCGTATGCCAGAACCGTTTCAGTATAATCCTTTAAATCGTTTTGGTAAACCTCGCCCACCTTAAACATCGCCTCTTTAATTCGATTGTTTGATGCCTCAAATAGAGAATCATTCATTGGTAAATCTTGTTTGTAGAATTCTGCCGATTTATTCGATATAACCTTTTGCGGATTTTTACTCGTATCGGATACTACTTGCTGATTGGTTGAGCCGAAATCAAAGGTTGTTATTCGTTTATTCTTTCTTCTCCAATTATCTTCCAGTTTACGCTTGCCCCATTTCATTTGGAACTCCGATTGACCAAAGCTTAGCTGTGCCTGATTATAAAAGTACCATTTACCGCTTTGCGATTCATCTGGTCTAAATTGTTGGTTCTGCTGATAAAGCTGTGAGCGTTGGCGATCCTCGTTCTCCTCTGCAATTTTTTTCTCCTCCTCAACCCTTATCTTATCTATAAGCTCAGCTATAAGTTTATTTCTCTCAGATTCGGGCATTTTGGCAATTCGTTGTAAACTATCCTCTCTGTTAATAATATTCAAATTATCAACCAGTTTGGTTAGGTTGTGTGTTTTTATTTCGAGCTTTTGATAATCGGGGAACGAATTATCGAGCGATGTAAGCGCACTATCGTAGTATGCTTGCGATTGAGGGTAGTTGGGTTTTGCAAAATAGTAATCGGCTAAAGAGTAGTAGGCAAGGCCTTTTTGATAATCGTTCCCTGTACTTTTTGTTGCGGAAAGTTTAAAGTAATCGATTGCTTTGTCAATATTCCCTTCCGATTTTTCAATATTACCAAGCGTGTAATAGATTTGATCGAGGTAATCCTTGTTCTTCTCATCTTTTGATAGCTTGATGAGCAACTTTTTCATATCTTTTTGGTTCTCGGTATTCCCTGAAATTGAAGCAAGACCAATTTTTGCATTAAAAGCCATCTCGTATGGAGGATTCATTTTAAGAATCTTCGAAAAAAAGAGGGCTCCATCATCTTTCTTTCCTTCGATTACCGATAATTGTGCTAATAAATAGGTTAACCTCAAACGTTCGAGTTTTGAGTTAGATTTATTGATTGTGCGCTTAATATATGGAATTGCTTCTGAATACCTTGACTGTTTAGCGTAGAAAAAAGCCCAAGTAGAGGTGTATAGATGAAGAAATCGCTTCGATTCTGGTTTCTTTTTATTCGATTCAATTGTTTTAAGCTTATCCTCGGCGCTAATAAAATCGCCACTGAGAATGCTTATCCTAGCCAACCAAAGTTGAGCTTCAAACGCATATTGTGTATTTGGAAACTGAAGTTGAATGTATTCAAATGTTTGGGATGCTTCATCGAAAATCCCTTTCCATACCCGCGATTCACCAATAAGTAACCAAGCTTCCTTCGACCATTTTACATACTCTGTTTGGTTGTAGAATTCTTTTTCCTTTGGGGTTAAAGCCCCTTTTCCTCTTTCGGGTTTTACTGAGATGGAGTGCTTTCGGATTAAATCGGTGCACTTTTTTATGGCTCTATCCATATCACCTGCAGCAGTACTCGAAATCTGATTATCCCCTGCCAGTATAACAGGGAGTGGCGAGGTGTAATTGAATTTATATGTTTCTTCAGCTTTACGTAAGCTATTTTTATAGCTGTCGTTGGCGTTAAAGTAGTAATTATAGTAAGCTGTAGTGTAGTGATATCCTCGGCTAACCAATGTGTTTTTTTTGGTTGAGCAGGAGATTGTGTTTAGCATAATTATTATGCCAAGTAGTGTTTTGTTATTTATGCGCTTCAATCCTAGGTTGTTTTGATATCTAAACTGTAAAAAGCAATCATTATTTTATTGAGGTTGATAAAAACCTCAAATTCTGCAATAGCCTACAATATTACAAAATATAGTTGAAAATAATTGGTTGCCATTTAAAACCAATTGTAAATGGTTTTAAACAAAAGAGGGATGGCAAAAACCATCCCTCTAACTATTTCATATTGTAGGAACTATGCCATATCAACGGCAACAACCTCTTTAATTTCTGGAACATCGCGACGAATGGTTTGCTCAACGCCATTTTTTAGTGTCATTAAGCTGTATGGGCAGCTGCCGCAAGCTCCGTGGAGTTTAACTTTTACTGTTAAATCGTCGGTAATTTCAACAAGTGATATGTCGCCACCATCATTTTGTAGGTATGGGCGAATGATTTCAATCGATGCGGATACTTTACTGAAAATTTCCTCTTTAGTTGCCATATTAATAATATTAATGATTTATACTTTTTGCTTTAACCTCAACTTTACTTGTTGGGGGCAAAGTTTGATTCCGTTTTTCAACCTGCAAAATTACATTATTTGCCAATAAATCAAATGCTTTTGCTAAAAGTCCTTCACCAAGAGCAGTTGGATTGCCAGAATCACCTCCTTCTCGGATTCCCTGAACGATAGGAATTTGCCCCAATAATGGGAGTTTCATTCTTTCTGCAAGCTTTTTGCAACCATCCTTGCCGAATAGATAATATTTATTTTCGGGGAGTTCCTCGGGTGTAAACCAAGCCATGTTTTCAACAAAGCCAAGTATTGGAATATTGATATTTTCGGCGGTAAACATGCTCACACCTCGAATTGCCGCTGAAAGTGCTACATCCTGTGGTGTGCTGACGATAACTGCACCTGTTACCTTTATTTCTTGTACCATTGTTAAATGGATGTCGCTAGTACCGGGTGGCAGGTCGATAAAAAGGTAATCGAGATCGCCCCATGCTCCTTGGTGAATTAGCTGTTTTAATGCGCTTGTTGCCATTGGTCCTCGCCATATCAGAGCGTTATCGGGCTGAACAAAGAATGCGATTGAAAGCAGTTTTACTCCATGACTCTCAACGGGTTCAATTAAGTCCATTCCGTCCTCTTTAATCATGGCAGGTTTAACTCCTTCCACATTAAACATTTTCGGAATTGTTGGTCCATAGATATCGGCATCGATTAAACCAACCTTTGCGCCTGTTTTTGCAACCGCAACCGCTAAGTTGGCTGCAATTGTTGATTTGCCAACTCCTCCTTTTCCCGAAGCAATTGCTATAATATTTTTTACACGACTTACCGATGCTTTTGTTTTGTATGGTGATTCTGCCTTCGGTGCGACATTCGCTTTTACCTTAATGTCAAGCATAGTGTCTTTGCCAAGTTTTTCTTCTATTGCTCTTGTGCAGGCTTTTTTAATTGAGCTGGCAAATGGGTCGTTCGCTTTGGTTGTGGTTAGCGTAAAGGAAATATTCTGGCCATTAATTACAAGTTCTTGAACCATTCCAAGTGTTACAATATCTTTCCCGTTTTCAGGGTGAAGAATCTGTTTTAAAATTTCCTGAATGGAATTACTCGATATATCCATTTTAATTGATATTTGTTAAGTTTGTAACTATTCACCACGGAGACACTGAGAACACAGAGGTTTCCATCGATACTCGAAGTTCTGTGTCTTTAAGGCGGCTAAAATAATTAGTAATTTATCACTTCATTATTTTTATGTGATGATTTAGTGTTTTTGATTTGATATCTTGATGTTTACTTTGCTGAGAATTAAATTTTCTCTGTGTTCTTTGTGTCTCCGTGGTTTTTTTGATACGAAGTAACTACAATGAATCAAGTAACAATCTAACCTAACTCCTTGTTCGGATCCCAAAGAAGTTTTTCAAAATCAACAACCTGATCATCGTCAATTATCACTCCCTCGCTTTCAAGCAGCTGTTTCATGGTGTCTGATCCCGGAAAATGATGCTTTCCCGATAGCATTCCAAACCTATTCACCACGCGGTGTGCCGGAACCCATGCATCAACTACGCTATGACTGCCGTTCAATGCCCAGCCAACCATCCTCGACGATTGCGCTGTACCCAAATACCGAGCAATGGCGCCGTACGATGTAACCCTGCCATAAGGTATTAGCTTTGTTACCTGATAAACCTTTTCGAAAAAATTAGGTTCGTTGGTATTTGTGTTCGATAAAGGGTTTTTCATTGGATAGCTCAAAGCAGATATAGGTTATTGTTTTCCCCTGATCAAGGAATTGCTGTTCGTAGAAGGTTCTTATGGATAGAATTGGATCTTCCTTTACCGTTGAGTACAAATCGTTAGTGCAGCTATGAATTTTTAATTCATTCAGTTCAGCCAACGCCTTGGTGTAAGCATGAAGCTCTTGGCTGTCGGTTTTAAGGTGAATAAGTCCACCCGGCTTAAGAATTGTTTTGTACAATCCCAAAAAAATGCTCGATGTAAGTCGTTTTAAGGAGTTTATGCGTTTTAGTTGAGGATCGGGAAATGTAATCCATATCTCGCTTACCTCATCATTTGTAAAAAACGAGGTGATATTATCAATTCTTGTTCTAACAAATGCAACATTGGCCATTCCGGTTTCGTGGGCCGTTTTGGCTCCGCGCCAAAGTCGTGCCCCTTTGATATCAATTCCAATAAAGTTTTTATCAGGAAATTGTTTTGCCAAACCAACAGTATATTCACCTTTTCCGCATCCGAGTTCAAGAACAATTGGTTTTTCGTTTTTAAAAAAGGTTTCGCTCCAGTTTCCTTTAATCGGGTGATTGATGCGAAATACTTCTTCAAATCTAGGCTGTATAAGGTTTGGAAAGGTATTGTTTTCCTCAAAACGTTTTAGCTTATTTTTGGCCACTTCTAAATATTTTTCTGAGATTTAATAAAAGGAAAACTTTTATTTGCAATTCTAATCGACTTATCTACCTATACTTTTTTCAATTCGAATGCCTACCGAGGCAATTCCAGTGAGGCTATCTGTCCGCATTGCTTGCTTTATCTCGAATCGATAATCGCCTTTTTTTGGGAATCGGACATTCCGCTTATACGGGATTTGGCTATCGCGAATATACCCAAAGCCCTTACCCAGCCATTTCCCTTGATCATCCGCAAGAAAATACTCAACAGTGTCGAGCAAAGTTGCGCCAGTAGGTGAGGTGGTGGCAATAAAAAGGTACAGATTACAATTAGGATAATCCGTGTTGTTTCGAATATTTATAAAGATATTATGGTAAGATACAGTATCTGCGATTGGGGCAATGAATTTTGCAACATTATTCTCGGCCCATAAACCATTCGAGGTGTTTATATTCTCCTCGTAAACTCCATTTCTATCGCACGATGCTAAGGCGAAGATTGAAATTATTACAATGATGGTATTAGTTTTGAGCATTGTTATCGGGCTTTCTATACTTATGTTTTTTAGGTTTCTTTTTATGCTGAGTATGCTCGTCAAATCGAGTAAGGCTGCCTTCCTCAATTACACCGTGAAAACCAAGTTTTACCTCTTCAAATGGCTTTTCTATTAATATTTCGGTTAGTCGGTCGGCCCTTGTTCCTTTTTTGTTCATTGCTATAACCTCAATCACCCTATCAACGGGCACAGGAGTGATGTTTGCCGATGAGCCCGGATCCGAACTGTACCACATAATGCGATTAAAAATATCGGTTTTAAGGTGGTAGAATGTTGCCTCTTTGGTTTCGAGAGGGATATTGATTTCAGGAAATCCCTTACGAGCATCAACATAGCAATCCAACTCGTAGTTTAAGCAGCATTTTAACTTGCTACATTGCCCTGCTAGTTTTTGTGGGTTTAATGATACTTCTTGAAGCCTAGCCGAGTTGGTGGTAACAGATATGAAATTAGTTACCCAGGTTGAGCAGCAAAGTTCTCGTCCACATGAGCCAATTCCTCCAATACGTCCCGCCTCCTGACGTGCACCGATTTGGCGCATCTCAACGCGAATTTTAAATTCGTCGGCAAGTATTTTGATAAGCTCTCGAAAGTCAACTCTTTCGTCGGCGATATAGTAGAAGATGGCTTTTGTTTTATCGCCTTGATATTCAACATCACCAATTTTCATGTTAAGCTTAAGATTCTCGGCAATTATCCGAGCCTTAATCATGGTTTTATGCTCAAGGTTGATTGATTCGAGCCACTTTTCGGTATCAACAGGCTTTGCCTTACGGTAAACCTTTTTCAGTTCGGTTGATTCAGGATCGATATTCAACTTTTTAAGCTGGCGCAGAACAAGCCATCCTGTAAGCGATACCACGCCAATATCATGACCAGGCGATGCTTCAACAGCAATTATGTCGCCCTTTTTCAGATGAAGTTGGTTAGCGTTACGGAAGAATGCCTTTCGAGTATTCTTAAACTGAACCTCAATTATATCGTATTCCTGGAGGGTTTTGGGAGTGTCTTCAACCCAATTAAACGAGTTTAACTTCGAACAACTTTTACAATGGTAAAGTGTTGGTTCAGGAGTATCGCCTTGTTTAATCTTAATCCCTCGGGAGCTAGTGCTATTATTGGTTTCCACAATTTGTCGTTTTTACAAGACTGCAAAGTTAGCAAAATTTCAAAAGGTTAATACTATCATTCAGCTGATTCATGCTTTAAGCGGTGGTTTCCTAGAATTTTGTTGCTAATTATCTTTTAACAACTATTTTTGTAGGTACTAACTTTAAATATGACTCTACCTCCAGGCAAATACTCTAATGCTGAGCTAGCGTGGTTTAGGTCGATATTCGACCAATACTACGAGAGTATTCGGAGCTTTGCCTATTACAAAACTGGCGATGTAGATTTAGCCGATGATATCGTTCAGGAGGTTTTTCTTAAACTTTGGACTAATCGCAACGATGTAAAGGGCGATACAGTAAAATCATTACTTTATACCATTGCATCAAATACGATAAAGAATCATTTTAAACATCAGAAGGTTGTATATAATTTTCAGAAGCAAGAACAATCGAATGAGTTTTCCGATGAGGCCGATTCCGATCTCCGTCAGGAGGAGTTGAACCGAAAACTACAGGATGCTTTAGCCGAGATTCCTGAAAAATCGCGTGAAGTTTTTTTGATGAATAGGATCGAGGGGTTAACCTATTCTGATATTGCCGATAGGCTTGGATTGAGTGTTAAAACTATAGAAAAGCGAATGTCAGAGGCGCTAAGCATTCTCCGATCGCGCATAAGCTATAAGATATGAAAACGGAAGAGGACAACATATTAAAAGGCAGTTCCGAAGATAACTTTGATGAGATACTAAGAATTTCATCGAACCTCAAGGTGCCCGCTTCCTCACAAGGTAAGGAGGCTTCTTGGGATAAATTGATGCATTCCATTGAGGAGGATAGCATTGATGAGGTAAAAGTCATTCCTTTATTAGCGTCTCGTAAACTTTGGTATAGCGTTGCTGCAACACTGCTTGTTCTTATTGCCGTTACCTCGTTGACCTATAGGTATACCACGGTTGAATTTCATCTTGCAAAGGGTCAAAAAACTAGTAAGTTTCTTCCCGACAGTTCGGAGGTAAAATTAAATTCCGAATCGAAAATAGTTTATCGAAGGTTTGGATGGTTGTCTAATAGAGAGGTATCGTTAAACGGAGAAGCATTTTTCTGCGTAAAGCATGGTAGCCAATTTACGATTACTACTGAATTTGATAGGAAAGTAATTGTAACTGGTACTAAGTTTAATGTACTTGCTAGGGGAGATCATTTCGAAGTAAAATGCTTTGATGGTTCAGTAAACGTTCAGATATCTTCCAAAAAAATAATTTCATTAACTAAGGGTGTTGGTTTAACTATAAATAAACCAGGAGAACTACCTAGCCAAATCAAATTGGATTCTATTGCTGAACCAACGTGGATAAAAGGAGAGTTCTACTTCAATAATATTTCTTTGAACATAGTTTTAGATGAGCTCAGTCGACAGTTTAATATTGCAATCAAAACTGATGGTTTTGCTCCATCTGCTAGAAACTACACTGGTTTTTTTAAGAATAATCATTTAGTAAAAGCCCTCGATCTGATTTGTATTCCAATGGAGCTAACCTATCAGATTTCATCCGACAGCACTAGAGTCATTATTAAGAAATAGAATAGTTTCAGTAGGGTAAGTTACAACTCAGTTGTATTACACAAAGCAAACAATCTTTTTAGGGGATTCATGAAATGAACATCAGAATAAAGCATATTCTTTTAAGCTTTGTAATCATTCTCATTGGATGTGGATTGACGATTGCCCAAACTCGAATTTCTGAGAAATTCGAGAGTAAACCTCTGAATGAGGTTTTAGAAATGCTTGCCAAAAACTACAAGATTAAATTTGCCTACGATAATTCAATAGTCAGTTCAACGCTCGTTACTGGCGATTACCAAAACAAACCAATTGATGATGTTATCAATTCTATTCTTAAGGAAACAAACCTTGAGATGCTTTTCATAAATGATGTTTATATCATTAAAACAAAAACAGTTCAGCCGCCTGAGGAACCAAAAGTAACTCCAGTAAAACCAATTAAATATAAAGTTTTGGGCATTGTCAAGGAGAAGGAGACAGGGGAGAGTTTACCCTATGCAACAATATCTATTGCTGAGACCCAAAAAGGGACAATGACAAATACTGATGGCTATTTCTCAATTTCGAGCGATAAAATAGATTCTGTAACGCTAATTGTTAGCTATTTAGGCTTTCAGCCCTATAAGCTTAGGGTTGCGCCGATAAATAATAACGAGATTATAACCATAGAGCTAAACCGCACTAGCTCAGTAATAGATGAAGTCATATTTGTGAAGTCGCCGCAAGAATTATTAGCGGTTGATGGTTCGTCGGGTGGCGCAATACAATGGAATTCGAAAAAGAATTCAGATCCTCCCTCGCTTTCGAATTTGGATATTGCTGCCCCGCTTCAACTTCTTCCCGGTATCGACGGAACTACCGAATCATTATCTGGCCTAGTTGTACGCCATTCTCCATCCGATAAGAATTTGTTTGTTTACGATGGCTTTACAATCTACCATATCGATCATTTCTTTGGTGCATTCACAAGTTTTAATGCTAAGGCCATTAAGGATATTCGAGTTACAAGGGGTGGTTTCGATAGCCGCTGGGGAGGAAGAGCCTCATCCGTTATTGAGATTACAGGAAAAACTGGGAATGAGAATAGGCTTGCCGTTGATATTGGAACTGATCAGCTAAGTTCTGATGTTGAAATCGAAGGACCTATCGGTAAAAAAACGACGTTTGTATTTGCTGCGCGCCGTTCATTTACTGATATATACCATAGCCAATTGTATTACAATCTTTTAGAAAGTGCTCGTTCTGATATTTCAGCAACGAATAGGATGCCAACCGCTTTAACCATTAATCCTGAATTACCCGTTTATTACTTCTACGATATGAATGCCAAGGTTAGCTTTAAACCTACCTCGAAGGATGTTATTTCAGTAAGCGGGTATCAAGGATACGATCATATGAAACTCAATACTTTTGAAACATTGTCGGCGGTGAACGAGAATTCAGAATGGGGAAATCAAGGATTAGGCCTTCGTTGGTCTCGCCAATGGAATAGCAATTTTTACCATAGCATTACTGCCGGAGTTTCGCAGTATAATTTGAATTACGATCACATTGATTATAGGCTTAAAAAGAAATTGTTAGGGAGTGCTTACGATACCATCACTTATAAAAACTATATAACAAATAACTATATCGATGATTTAAATTTTAATTATAGCAACGAATTGAAATTGGGTGTTTCAAACACATTGGAATTTGGTGTCAGCGAAAGCAATGTAAGTATAAATGCAAAGGATGGGATTAGCCATTATTCCATTGGTGTTAAAATAATTGATACCGTTAAAATATATGATAATAGAGTTAATGATCTTACTATTTGGGCTCAAAATACATATTCGATTGGCGCTTTAAAAGTTTTTAAATACGGAGGAAGAGTTACATATAATAGCCTAACAAAGAAATACTACCTTGAGCCACGAGCCCAACTATTATTAGAGTTGTCTAAAAAGTTTTCAGTAAAAATGTCAGCAGGAATTTACTATCAGTTTGTAAATAAAATATTGACCTATAGCAATAATAGCTATCGTAATATCTGGAAAATATCGGAAGGTAAAGAGTTCCCGGTTGTTGAATCGGAGCATTTGATTGGTGGATTTATTTGGGATTTTGGTGGCGGGTTTAGCCTTGATTTTGAGGGGTATTCCAAATTTACCGAAGGAATCAGCTTTGAACAATCCAGTTTAAGAAAGAACGAGAATGATAAAGTTGTACAGGTTCGAAGAGTTCTGATATCAAGTAATAAATCAGTCGGTGCCGATTTTCTTCTGAAGAAGAATTGGAGCAAAGGTCAATCATGGATCTCATATTCACTAAGCCGATCGCTGAATAAATCCGATAAGATTAATCATGGAGCTGAATACCCTGCTTTGGACGATCATCTTAGCGAACTTAAAATTGTTAATGTTTTGAATGTTAAGGGTTGGAATTTTACCGTTGCTTGGATTTATGGGTCGGGCAATCCTTGGGATTATATTTCATTTATCAATAATACCATTCAAGTCAGTCCTGACTACCAGAAGAATTCTGCTCAGCTAAGCCCTTATCACAGAATGGATCTTGGTGTTAGCTATAATTTCAAGATTAATAAAGGCGATTTTAAGATAGGCGCAAAAGTTTTCAACCTATATAATAACCTCAATACTTTGTCTAAACCATACCAAATTACCGAACCTTTATCACTTACCGCTCCGGTTACCTATAACGAAATTCCAGGCATGGGATTTACAACATCTTTCTTTATTAATCTGCGTTTCTAGAAGAAAAAAACCAAGGAGACACAGAGAGCGCAAATAACTTCAATTTGTCCCGATTTTTTTTTGAGAACAATTGATACTCAACTGTTATTATTATTTTTTAATAGCCTAGCTCCCAGTTTGCTAGAAGTTCGATTTTGTTATTATCAAAAAATAATAGAAATATACCTCCGTGTTCTCTGTGTCTCCGTGGTAAATTGTTTTAACTCCTCTTTTTGGTAGGGTATTTCTTTTCCTCGTTGTACTAGTATCAAAACAGCACGATGTTCTTTTAATCTTTAAAAATTCGTTAAACTTTTTTCAAAGAATTGGTAGGGTGAAATTAAGTGCAGTTGTATTATAGTAAAACAAGCTAAACTAGATTCTTGTGAACTCAAAAAATAAAAATATTGCAAAAGAGTGGGCTGGCAAAGCAAGCAAGAAAACTGAAGAGGAGTTTGATGTATTGTTAAGTAATCTTAGAATACCATCAGGCAAATCGAAGGAACAGGTTTGGCAATCGATCTTTGAAAAGCTAGATAATCAACCTAACGTTAAAGTATTGCCAATAGGCAGAATAATGCTAAGAATTGCTGCTTCATTAATAATACTAATTGCAATTGGTGGTTCTGCTTGGATTTGGGGTTTTGGCGAAGTAAGCATTTACTCCCCAAAAGGACAGCATGTTTCATGCTTACTTCCCGATAGCAGCAGTATTCAACTTAATGCCGATACCCGAATTGCCTACAATAAAGTTCTTTGGTTTATTAATCGTAAGGTATACATTAATGGAGAGGCGCTTTTTCATGTTAAAAAAGGGAAGCGGTTTGATGTTGTTGCCGATTTAGCTACAACCACAGTGCTTGGAACCACATTTGATGTATATGCAAGGAATGGAAAGGTTAAAGTTAGCTGCATCGAAGGGCGAGTCTCAGTAAAAAACAATGCATCGAACGATAAAGTCATTCTTACTGCTGGACTTCACACTCTTGCGAAGCAGAACTCAATAACATCACCGACACAATCCATAAAACACGATGAAGTTGCATGGACTTTTGGGGAATTCTACTTCAGTAATGCTCCGTTAAGCGAGGTGATTAGAGAGATTGAAAGGCAATTTAATGTTGATATTGTGAGCAATTGCTCCGAGAATAGATTTTATACAGGGTATTTTAATAATAAGGATTTGAACGATGCTTTAAGGTTGGTCTGTATTCCAATGGGAATAAGATATAGCGTAAACGGAAAATCAATTGAATTTAAACAAATAGTAAAATAATTAATGTTAAACTAAAAACGAAGATGTTATGAAACGTACAAATTTAATTTTTGCCGCAAGCCTACTCGTGTTTGCAACATTTATGACCGCTTGTCAAAAATCAGAAACCACCGATCCGATGATCGAATCAACACAGGATGATGATAAGGTATCGGCCCTTTTTGATGATACACAGAATGATGTTGATGAGTTTACAGCAGTAACAACACCAGCAAAATCTTCTTCTGACTCGTATTCTAGTTATGCTATGCCTGTTGGTTCAGGATCACGTACAGATTTAACAACTTTTTCAGGCGACACAGTAATTCATACAATTACCTTCGTTGATTTTGTCAATGGTCGTTCTGTGAATGGGCACATTAAGAATGGTGTTATTGTAGTTAAGGTGCTTGGTCACCCTGTAGATGCTAAGTTTGAAAGAATCATTATCATGCAGAATTTTGATATTGATGGTAATAAAATTGAAGGTGTAAGACATGTTATTAAAATTGCGGATTATCAGTATTCAGTAACATTGGTTGGTGGCAAAGTAACCTTTACCGATGGAACAACTTATACTCATGAATTCACACGTACCCGTACTTGGACTGAAGGTTATGCTACACTCGGAGATATTTGGGATGATATATTCACAGTTGAAGGAGTTGCTACTGGTGTTAACCGTAAAGGGTATGCGTATACACATACAATTACCAACCCTCTTGTAATTAAAAACGCTTGCCGTTGGATTGTCGAAGGAACTATCGAATTAGTTTGTAATGGCAAAACGGCAATACTTGATTATGGAATGGGAGAGTGTGACGATCAGGCTACAATAACAGTAAATGGTAATATTAAAGATATAACTTTAAGGTGTAAGAGGTAGTTAGGTTTTGGTTCATGGGAAAAGCGCAGAGAAATAATCTCTGCGCTTTTTTATTTGGTTTAAAACCATCATATTTGAGCAAAAATCATATTTATGTTTACAAACGCTATCGTTCGCAAACCATGTAAAAACATGGTTAACGGAATTACATCAGCAAAGTTAGGCCAGCCCGATTATCAGAATGCATTAAAGCAACATGCAAATTATGTCGAAGCATTAAAAAAGTGCGGAATAAAGGTAACCGTTCTTGATGCAGATGAAAACTATCCTGATTCAGTTTTTGTTGAGGACACTGCTTTGATAACTCCTAAGTGTGCTATAATTACCAATCCAGGAACTGAATCTAGAAATGGCGAGAAAGGAGCAATTGAAATAGCATTAAAGAACTTTTTTCCTGACCTGCAGTATATTGTTAGCCCAGGCTTTGTTGATGGGGGTGATGTAATGATGGCCGGAGACCATTTTTATATTGGATTATCGAAGCGGACAAATAAGGAGGGGGCAAATCAACTTATTACTATTTTAAAAAGACATGGTTTAACAGGCTCGACGGTTGCTCTTAAATCAGTATTGCACCTTAAAACAGGTATTAATTTCATCGAGAAAGATAACATGCTCGCATTTGGTGAGTTCTTAACTAAGCAGGAATTTGGCAAATTTAATATTCATGAAGTTCCAAGGGAGGAATCATATGCTGCTAATAGTCTTTGGATTAATGGAAAGGTTCTTGTTCCTAAGGGTTTCCCTAAAACCCTAAATATCATTAAAAGGGAAGGTTACGAAGCCATTGTGGTGGATGTTTCGGAGTTTAGAAAACTCGATGGTGGATTGAGCTGCTTGTCGTTAAGATTCTAAAATATCTGATTTTCAATACAAAACAAAAGGGCTGAATAATCTTCAGCCCTTTTCTATTTTATATAGATTGTTGAATTATTTAACCCAAGGTTTTCCCATGCTTAGAACAGTTTTTCCTGCTAAGTCGTTAATGATTATCCCTGCCATCATGTAAAGCGCAGATAAAGCGCAGATAATAAGTTCGTAACCTGCTACAACATTAAATGTTGGACTTCCGAAATGGCCAAGGTCAAGTAAAACGAATCCAATTATTAGCGTTAGGAATGTGAAAGCCATTGCTGTGTGAACTCTCCATGATGCAACAAACATAATTGCAGTGTAAAGTGTCCAAGCAACGAGGTAATAGCCAACATCAGTTGCAGATGCTTCATATATCTTTAATACATTCAGAAGCCATATTATTCCAAGGCTGATCCAGAATGCGCCGTAGGAAACGAATGCGCTGTATCCGAAGTTATTACCCATTTTTTGTTCCTGAAAACCAGCAATCATTTGTGCTAGTCCGCCAAAAATTAAGCCCATTGCTAATACTGGACCAATTCCCATTAGGCCAATGTTATGAAATTGCAAAAGCAAAGTTGTTAATCCAAAACCTGCAAGGCCAACAACTGCAGGGTTACCATGTTTCTTGTCGCTCATCTTATTTGTTTTGATTGGTTTTTATTAAGGGCGCAAAGATAAAATATTCTTTATTACCTAAAGTTAATTCTTAAAAATGTTGAGAGATAAGGAAGTGGATTAAATACAAAAACAAACAATCCGCCCATTTGAGCGAGGTTGTTTGGTGTGGTATAATTATAATTTATTTTCCAAATGAACCCTTTCTAAGGAACTCAATGGTTTTATCCATTTCGATATACATAATCTTATCTTTTCAACGACACGATAGTTTTTGCGATATCGAACAACAAATTCTTCAAGGTTTAGAAATGCTATTAACCTTTATCTATTTGCTTATTAAGTTTTTTTATTTCCTGGTCGAAATCCGATTCGATTAATTTATCCTGAGTAATTCGATATTTCTCATATTCACTTTCGGCAAGTACCAAGGCCACTTCGTGCGAAACTTTGCCCTGATGATTCAGAATTGTTTCCTCGTTGAACTGTAAAAACGCATCGAGTTTTAACACCCAATTCTTCATGAACATTACAACACCTTTCAAGGCTTGGTTTTCAGCATAGTCTAAATACATTGAGACAATTCTATTTAACCCATTGAGTTCATTTTCGTTTAGGTAATTTTTTGCAATGCCAACATCTGTTTTTCTAATGTTTCCCTTGGGCGCATTCTTCCATGTAGTTAAACCCATATTCTTTTTAGAACTATCTGCTCTTGCTGCGATAATTTCAGCAGCAGTTTGACCCGTAATTGCCCAATGCAATTTGTTCTGAACTGTTGAGAAAAAATCTTTTGTGGTTTGAGAATTAAATCTATAATCAGCACTGCATTGCGAATATATGTCTGTTATTTTTTGGTAAAAACGCCTTTCGCTTGAACGAATATCGCGAATACGAGCTAATTGCTCTTCGAAATAATCTTTACCAAAAATATTATTCGGATTTTTCAGACGCTCATCATCCATGGTAAAGCCCTTGATGATATATTCTTTAAGAAGTGCGGTTGCCCAAATTCTGAAATGTGTAGCTTGTGTGCTGTTTGTCCTGTAACCAACTGATATTATTGCATCTAAATTATAAAACTGTGTTTGATACTTTTTGCCATCTGAGGCAGTATGTGCAATTTTTGCACTAACTGAAATTTCATTTAGCTCTCCGCTTTGAAAAATATTCTTCAAATGTTTAGTTACCACGCTTCGCTCTACATCGAATAAATCTGCAATTTTTTGTTGGGTTAACCATATGGTTTCGTTTTGTAAATAAATCTCAACCTTTACCTTGCCATTGGGCGTAGTGTATAGTAGGATTTCGTTAAAGCCTTCTTGTGCAGCTACTTGTTTTTTAACCATAGTTTAATTTGTATTCAATATTGGAGATTTTTCCTTCCAATTCATCGTAACTAAGGTAGGAATTAATTTGACAACGTCAGAAATGAATTTAATCGGGATGTAATAAAAACAAACAACCCCGCCCATTTGAGCGAGGTTGTTTGGTGTGGTATAATTATAATTTATTTTCCGAATGAACCTTTTCTTAGGAATTCAATGGTTTTATCCATCTCTAAATACATAATAACATCTTCCTCAATAAACGGAACAATTGCACGGTACTGAGCCATAAACTCCTCAAGGTAAGGAGAGGTTTTAGCTGGGCGGCGGAACTCCAACGCTTGCGCAGCATTGAATAGCTCAATGGCTAGAATCCTTTCGGTATTATCGACCACTTTTAGCATTTTGGTTGCAGCGTTAGCTCCCATGCTCACATGGTCTTCCTGACCATTGGAAGATACGATTGAATCTACAGAAGCTGGTGTACATAGCTGCTTGTTTTGGCTAACCATTGATGCAGCAGCGTACTGAGGTATCATAAATCCTGAGTTTAATCCGGAATTATACACCAAGAATTCAGGTAATCCTCTCAATCCTGATATCAGCTGAACTACCCGACGCTCGGAGATATTGCCAAGTTCCGATATGGCTATTGCCATAAAGTCGTAGGAGAGGGCGAGCGGTTGACCGTGAAAATTACCTCCTGATATGATTAAATCCTCATCGGGCCAAATGGTTGGGTTGTCCGTAACCGAATTTATCTCGGTAAGCAGAACGTTAGCAACGTAGTTCAATGCATCTTTCGATGCACCATGAACCTGAGGCATGCAGCGGAATGAATACGGATCTTGTACGTGTTTCTTTGGATGAGAAATCAGCTCGCTGCCCTCAAGAATTTTTCTAAAATTCTGTGCGGTTTCAATCTGCCCTTGATGGGGGCGAACCTCTTGGAGGTTTTTATGGAATGGCTCAATCCGGCCATCGTATGCCTCAAGCGAAAGGGCACCGATAATATCGGCAAGTTTTATCAACTTGAAGGCTTTTAGAATACCGAATACACCATGAGCACTCATGAACTGTGTCCCATTGAGCAAAGCTAAACCTTCCTTCGATTTTAATTCGATTGGTTCCCAACCAAATTTGCTCATGATATCAGCTGTATTGTACTTTTTGCCTTGATATCGAACTTCGCCCAAGCCCAACAATGGGAGGAATAGATTTGATAAAGGAGCTAAATCGCCCGAAGCGCCTAACGACCCACGGTCGTAAACCACAGGAAGTACATCATTGTTGTAAAAATCGAGAATCCGTTGAACGGTTATTACCTGAACACCAGAAAATCCTAACGATAAGGCGTGAGCCTTTAGGAAAAGCATCAGTTTAATAATCTCAGGTTGTAGCTCATCGCCAGTACTGCAAGCATGGGACATCACAAGGTTTTTCTGGAGTTGTGATAACTTTTCTCTTGAGATATTGCGATTGCAAAGCGAGCCAAAGCCTGTTGTAATACCATAGATTGGTGCATGATGGTCGGCAGCCATTTTATTATCGAGGTATTCGCGACATTTTGTGATTAATCCAATCGCCTCATCCGATAGCTCTAGCTTGTAGCTGTTGTTTACCAAATCCTCCATTAACTCGTAGGTTAGTGGCTTTGGGGATATAGAATGTTTCTTACTCATTTGATAAATGAATTTATTGATTTTGAATGTGTAATGATGATGGTTTTTCCTAAATCATTTTTAGTTCCCAAGCAATAGTTTAGAAACAAGGTTGAAAGCCAAATGTTATAGATTTAGGGTTTAATTGAGAGAAATAGAGTCAGGGAACTCTGGTGGCATTCAGCTTTTTGCTGATTGCTTTTTTATCTTGGAATAGGTCGTTCTTTAACTTCATATCAAAACTATTTTCAGCTAAATTTTCTAAGTAAGTACTCGTTAAGGTTGCTGAAAGCAATAGTTTCTTGTTCTCCTGAAGTCATATTTTTAACCGAGAACTGGCGGTTTTGCATCTCCGATTCACCGGCAATTACAACGTATTGGATATTTCGTTTATTAGCATAATCGAACTGCTTCTTCAATTTTGTAGCATCGGGGTAAAGCTCGGCGCTAATACCTTTTTCTCTTAACCCACGAATGGCGTTTAGGCAATATGTTGCCTCATAGCGTCCAAAGTTGGTAAACATTACTTTGGTTGATGATAGTAATTTTTCGGGAAAAAGATTTAGCTGTAACATCACATCATAAATGCGGTCGGCACCAAACGAAACGCCAACTCCACTCATATCCTTTAATCCAAAAACACCTGTTAAGTCATCGTAACGACCACCACCGCAAATACTTCCAATCTCAACATCCTTGGCTTTAACCTCGAAAATTGCGCCTGTGTAATAGTTTAGCCCACGTGCAAGCGACAGGTCGAGTTCAACCTCCGTTTTGATATGACCAAGCGCTTCGAGATACTCGAAGAATTCCTCCATCTCAGCCACTCCCTTTTTACCAACTTCAGAATCGGTAATCATCTTGCGTAGCTTTTCGATTTTTCCGGCGTTGCTTCCTGTTAAAGTTAGGATTGGATGAAGTTTTGCAATTGCATCTTTCGAAACACCTTTACCGTCGAGTTCAGCAATGGCAGCATCAATGCCAACTTTATCAATCTTATCAATGGCAATGGTAATATCAATTAATTTTTCAGGATAACCAATGAAATCGGCAATCCAACTCAATATCTTGCGGTTATTGATTTTTAGCGTTGTTCGTACACCTAACTTCGTGAATATCTCGTTGATTATCATCACGAGTTCGGCCTCGTTTAGCAGCGAATCGGAACCGATAACATCAACATCGCACTGGTAGAATTCGCGGTAACGCCCTTTTTGCGGCCTATCGGCACGCCAAACAGGCTGAATTTGGTATCGCTTGAAAGGGAATGTTAGCTCATTCTGGTATTGAACTACAAAACGTGCAAATGGGACAGTTAAATCATATCTTAATCCCTTTTCGCATATAGCCATCGACAGTTGGTTTGAATTGCCTGGCTTGATAATGCTTTGGTCGACCTTATCGATATAATCACCTGAATTTAGAATCTTGAATAGCAGTTTATCGCCCTCTTCGCCATATTTACCAAGTAAAGTTGAGAGGTTCTCCATGGCTGGTGTTTCAATGGGAAGATACCCATAAGTCTTAAATACCGAACGAATGGTGTCGAAAATGTAGTTTCTTCGAACCATTTCTATGGGAGTAAAATCCCTTGTCCCTTTTGGTATTGAAGGTTTTTGAACAGCCATTGATTTTGTGATTTTATGAGGATGCAAATATAGAAAATAATTATAGATTGATTAAGTAGATGATGTGCTTTAGTGAATATCATTAATATAGAGTAAGTAACTTAGTATGATTCTGTAGGTACAGGAATTCAAAAGGCACAAGAAGCTCGTTTAGAGATTTCAAGAGTATTAGCTAAATTAGGATATAATGATGAGGTGCCAATGCCTGATATTTCAACAAAATCAAAGGCTCAAAAATATATTGGCCTCGATACCGATAAGCTCAAAAAGGAGAAAAAACAGTTTATTGAGGAGATTATTCCAAAATGGAAAAGTGAGGCAAAGGAACGAGAATCAAAGTATTCTACCAAAAACAATTAGTACAACTCATTCTAATGTTTTATTCATAAATCCCCCCAACATCTTTTCAGAAGGATGTTGGGGGGATTTTCTTTGTGCTTTTTTCATAATTATATAAATGAAAAAGCAGTCACCTTAAAAAGGAATTAATAAAAGATATCTTAGTTTATATTTTATTTTTTAACTTGTTGATAATAATAACTAATATAATGAATAAGATTCATTATTGTATTTGGTATATTAAGCATGATAAGCCTAAAATTGGGGAAGAAATTGTTTATGTATAAACTAAATAAATTTATTGGTATGAAGAAGTTAACTGTAATCTCGCTATTGCTTATAGCATCTTTATCATGTAGCAAGGATGAAGATAATGGTCTACCTTCTGGAATTGATTTTAAACAGGAAATGCGCGACTTTGTAATTGGCATAAGCCAGTATGCGAAGACGACTAAAACCAGTTTTATTATTATTCCGCAAAATGGTATCGAACTGGTTACCGATGACGGTAATGAAGATGGGAACCCAAATACAGCCTATTTGGATGCAATTGATGGAAATGGTCAGGAAGATCTTTTTTATGGTTACGATAATGATGATGTAATTACCCCAGTTGCTACCAATACATATCTAAAAGCCTTTTTAGATGTATCAAGAGCTGTAGGAAATACAATTCTTGTTACT
>JANYLA010000102.1 GCA_025361485.1 Bacteroidales bacterium | reverse complement strand
TAATTTTAATAACTTTGATGAAGAATTAATAAAACAAATACAGCACAAAATTAACAGAAGACCTAGGAAGAACCTTGAATTTAGTAATCCGAAAGTGAATTTCTTCAATTGTGTTGCATTTGCTTCTTGAATCTACGATGTATTTGAATCTGCTCTCAGTTTTGAATTTGCTTAGTTTTTCTTTAGCTTTATCATAATTTGTATATGTTAAACCCTTCTTTTATATACTTAAAATTGAACTATGATAGTATTCGTGATTATAGCAATAGTTCTAATCATCATATTTATTCTTCTATTTAAAAGCGCTAGAGGCAATTCTGGTTCAAACTCGGATTCTTTTAATAGTTCTGACTCAAATTTCAACTCTTCGGATTCAACATCTGAGAGTTTTCTTGGTGGAGGTGGTGGCGAATTTGGAGGCGGTGGAGCAGGAGGCTCTTGGGGTGACGATTCTGGCGGTGGGGATGGCTCTGATTCTGGAGGTGGGGATAGCGGGGATTAATTATAATTTAAGCAAATAACAATGCTACTAATTCAATTTACAGGCTTGTCGGGTTCAGGGAAAACAACCATTGCTAAATTAGCTAAAGAGAATTTGGCTAAAAAAAACATCCGTATAGAATTAATTGATGGGGATGATTACCGCAAAACCCTTTGCAAGGGTTTAGGTTTTTCATACGAGGACAGGGTGGAGAATTTGCATCGGTTAGGGTTTGTAGGAAAACTATTATTAAAGCATAATGTTATATCGATTATATCGGCAATAAACCCATTCGAGAGCGTTAGAAGGGAATTATCAAATAGTTCACCTCTTGTTAAAACTGTTTGGATTAATTGCAATTTGGAAACGTTAATACAAAGAGATCCAAAGGGGCTCTATAAAAGAGCGCTATTGCCCGATAATCATTCTGAGAAACTATTCCAATTTACTGGAATTAATGACACTTATGAAACACCACCTAATCCCGATCTAACTATTAATACAGATAATGAATCGGCAGAAGAATCGGCGGATAGATTGGTTGATTTTATATTGAACTTAATAAAGCCGAAGAAATTCTAGATGTGTTTGATAAAAGTAAAGACCCAAAGATTTTAGAATCTTTGGATCTTTACTTTGCTATTCCTTAATCTTTCTTTTCTCCCAGTATTGTAAGTTTTAGGCTCATATAGATTAAAAGAGGCTAGGTAAGCAACCAGAGTATATGAGAAAAATATTTCAAATTTATATTTTGAAATTTATATCAAAAAATCAAGTTTTTAATTTCTCTTCTTAGGCTCTATTCCAAATGTAAATCCACCCTTAACACGCTCAATCAGTTCCGGTAAAATATCTTGGTATTCTCCCAGAATACCAAAATCGGCATTCTGGAAAATGTGTGCTTTTGGATTATGATCGATAGCAATAATTTTTTCTGACTCTTTCATACCTGCGATATGCTGAATTGCACCTGATATCCCAACAGCAATATATACTTTAGGGCGAATAGTTTTACCGGTTTGACCGATTTGCCGTGCATACTCGCTAAGCCCTTCGTCAACTACCGGACGACTACAAGCCCACTCGGCGTTAATTCCCTGACTTAAGAATGCATCCGCAAGTCCTTTTATCAAGCCTAAGTTATCGGTTGTAGTACCTCTTCCACCTGCAACTATCACATCGGCCTCAAAAAGATTTTGTAATCCGCCCTCACCTCTTACTGTCTTTATAAGTTCTACCACAAAATCCTTGTCATTCAAAACGGGCTTGAAGGTAGAAATAACACCTTGTTTTCCATCAACACGCTTAGGAACTTCGAATGTTCCAGCCCGGGCTGTTGATATTTGGGGACAAACAAAACCAAGAATTGTAGCCAGTTTACTTTCACCATAAGTTGGTCGTCGTGATTCAAGGATATTTGTATAAATCACCTTCTCCTTTTTATCAACGTACTCTCCTATTTCAAGTCCGGTGCAGTCTGCTGTAACACCGCTATCGGTTTTCATACCAATTCGGGGAGCTAATTCTCGTCCTGAGGTAGTTGCAGCAAATAGAGCTATTTCTGGCTTTCTCTGCCTAATGACCTGCTCAAAAATTGATGAGAATGGTAGAACCAGATACTCTTCGAGCTTATCATCCTCAACGATAATTACCTCATCTGAACCATGCGCAATCATTGTTTGAGCCAAGTGCTGAACCTTTTTTCCGATGATTAATGTCATCACCTTGGTATCGTTACCCAGCTGATTTGCCAGATTTCGAGCAGGAGTTAACAGTTCGATAGAAGGTCTTGACAGATTACCATTTACTACCTCAGCCCATGTAAGAATTCCTCTTGCACCATCGCGGAAATCTTTCTCGGGAAAATCAGGGCGATCGGTCTCTTTCTTTGAAACGGTCTCCTTCTGCTCCAATACATTTCCTCCTTTCTTAAAGTTGGCAATTAGGCTATCCACTAAAGATGCTTCGTTATGCCCTTCGGACATAGTGATTGGTGGACGCTCGCTAACAATATTAACAACTTTTGATACAATGGTTGGTGAGCCATTGATGCCTATCTTCTCGGTTCCTAAACCAATATCATCTATTCCGAAAGTTGTAATATTCAAACTACGTGCTTTGATGGCTCCACTTAAAGATGGCTTACGTGGAGGAATCCCGGTTGGGGTTAATGAGATAACGCATGGCACAGGCAGCTTCATCATCTGATACCCACCCTCAATAATCCGCCTTGCAATTACATTGCCAGTGCCATCAGCTTTTACGCTCTCAACAAAAGTTGCTTGAGGAATTCCAATATTCTCTGCCACCTGCGATGGAACGTGAGCAGTATCACCATCGCTAGTTTGACGACCAGCAAGAATGATAAAAGGATCTTTAGAATCTTTGGTAAAGCCTAGATGCTTAAGCATGGTAGAAATCGCTAAACCGGTGGCATAGGTATCGCTACCACCAAGTTTACGGTCTGAAAGAAGGTATGCCTCGTCATATCCCATGGAAATTGCCGTTCTGAGAGCGTTCTCAAAAGATTTTGGTCCCATCGAGCAAACTATCAACCTTGAATCGGGATGTAATTTCTTTAGCTGCAATCCTGCCTCCAACCCGAATTGACAATCGATATTAATTATTGATTTCGCTTTTGTGCGGTCCATCAACCCATCCTCTCCCATTCTCATTTCAGTGGGCAGCGGAACCTGTTTAATTAAACTTATTATCGTTAAAGCCATTATTATAATTTCTTTAGTAATTACATATTTTGAAAATCGGGGCCATTACCACCATTGGGAACTACCCATGTAATGCCCTTGCCAGGTGCTTTTATATCGCAAGTTTTGCAATGCATACAATTCTCAGCATGAATTCTCAGCTCCTTTTTACCATCCTTATTGATATGAAGTTCATACACCTCCGATGAACAGTAAAATTGCTCTGGTGCACCATACTCATCAATGTTTACAGCATTAAAATCTGCTTGATCATTGATATGAAGATGCACAACCTGCTGCTCGTCATGGTAAACCCCTGAATGGTAAATATCTGTTGCCTTATCGAATGTTAGCACCTTATCGAACTCAAGTTTACCCTTAAAGCGCTCCTTGAAGGGTTTCTTTTTATACTCACTCACCTTTTGAGTAGTCGTAGAATCGGCATGCGATTTCAGCCTACCAAAGAAACCTGCTCCGCCAGTGATTAATTGGGTTCCAAAATGCAATCCACCAACAATTAACCCTTTAGCAAATCCCTGTCGAAAATTCCGAACAGGGTACATCTCCTTGCTGATAATGCTGTTGTACAATAGCGTCTCGTATAGTTGAAGACTTTTTTCTGATGTATCGCTATTCGATAGTGCATTGGCTGCGGTTTGCGCGGCTAACATTCCCGATTTAATGGCTAGATGCACTCCCTTTAATGCTGGCATTGTTACCAGACCTGCGCTATCACCTACGATTAAAGCGTTGTCTACGTACAGCTTAGGAATTGCGTAGTATCCACCTTCGGGAAGTGTTTTGGCTCCATACTCCACAAGCTTACCCCCCTTCAATATTTTGGAAACAAATGAAGTAGTTTTCCATATTTGCATTGCATCATGAACATCGAATGATGGATCCTTGTAATCAAGCCCAACAACAAGCCCAACGGCTACCTTAGTATCGCTTAGTCCATAAATGAACCCACCGCCAAACTCATCGTTATTGAGTGGATAGCCCATAGTATGATAAACCTGACCAGCCTTAATATTTCCTTCAGGCACCGACCAAACTTCTTTACATCCTAGCGAGTAGATCTGCTCGTTGCTCTCCATATCGAGATTGAACTTGCTAATGAGCATTTTGGTCAAACTACCCCGTGTGCCTTCGGCAAAAATGGTGATTTTAGCCTCAATGCGTGTCCCTGCCTGAAAATTTTCAAGTTGATGTCCGTGATGATCAATTCCAGTATCCTTGGTCTTGGCACCAATGACCTTTCCATCTTTATATAAAATCTCATCCACTGCAAAACCAGTGTAAATCTCCACACCCTTTTCTTCGGCTTTTACTGCTAAATACTTGCAAATTTGACCCAACGAAGCGGTGTAGTTGCCCATATTATTCATATATGGAACATGAAAGGGTAAAGTAAAACTACTCTTTTCGCCAAGTAGTAAAGTTTTGTCCCTTGTTACTTTTGCATTAAAAGGAATTTCGGAAAGGTCCACTTCGGGTAGTAATTCTTTAAAAACATCAGGCTTAATTACAGCACCTGACATGATATGGCTTCCGATAGAACTTCCCTTTTCAACTAACAATACTCTATGGTTTTGACCTTTTTGCTTAAACGTATCCGCCAGATGAATTGCTGCGGCCAATCCAGATGGCCCCCCTCCGATTATTAACACATCTGTTGTTACTGTATCAGTAATACTCATTCTTTGACCTCCAAGTTTAATAATTATAATAATCTACTTTAATATTGTACACTTTTAACGTCTAGAGATTCTATTTGTTCAGTAATTCATAAAATCAGTTCCACATCCACTTCATTTATTTAACAGCAATAATTCCAGTTCTAGCTCTAAAAACAGGTAATGAATCGGCAGATAAAATGGTTGATTTTATATTGAATTATCAAAGTAGAAGAATTCCTAATGGATTAAGTAAATATAAAGTCCCAAAGGTTATAAAATCTTTGGGACTTTTACTTTGCTATTCCTTTATCTTTCTTTTCTCCCAGTATTGTAAAGCCAGAAAAGAAAGTTTCAAGTTCACATAGATTAAAAGAGGCCAAGTAAGCAACCAAAGTATTAGAGGAAAATATTTCATGTTTTTATTATTATGGTGAATGAAAAATTCAAGTTTCTTTCGCTACAAATAAATTTAATATAATTCAAAAGCAAAAGTACATTTTTTTGCCATCCTACTTCCTTTACCAGTTAAGTTCGTTCACATTAATGACTTAGTCAGCGTAAGTGAAACAAATACAATATATAATCAATGTGCTCTACACTTAAACGTCATAAAAACTTTTATCACCTCGTTCCCGCCCGCTATTTTATCATTGGAAGATATTTTTGCCTATTTTCAAAAATCACCCAAAGGTTTATTGCCAATAAAACCAATGCAAGAGGCAATCCAGAAGGAGCAATTACAATATGGGTTAATAATATCCCTATCATAACAGGGAAAATAATTATAGCACCTAGTGCTCTCGTTTTAGTGATCATGAAAAGAACTCCGCCAGCAATTTCAGCAACTGCAACCAAAGGGAACAACCAACCAATTTGAATAAACGCCTTCATAGCAGTCATCATTTTTTCAGGCAAATCCTGGGGCATAGGCATATAATTAAAAAATTTATTTAGCCCCGAGTTTATAAACATAAGCCCGAAAAGGATACTGATAACAAGTAAGAATTTTTGTTTCATAAAGTTGAATTTAATGTGTTTACATTGCTCCAATGAGTTTATTATTATAACAAATAACTAAACTAAAAAGTTCATCGGTCAACATTACTAACGATCAACTATAAAAGTTTTAAGATTAAATAAAACCAAACCCACCCACCATACATTTCAAAATAATTACTACTTTTCATCTCCAATTTAAAAACCTAATAAGCCCTAAATATTAACCACCATGATTAGAACTAGGAATCCAAAAATTATAGGAATAGCGCTAAGCGTTGTTTTTATCGGTGTTTTCATTGCAATTTTCAGCAATAAGCATAACAAAAAAGATCAGAACGGCAAGGATTTTAGCAGCTATATTGCGGCATACACTAATGGTGTAATCTCCAACCGCAGCGTAATACATGTTGTATTCTCTTCTGATTTTGCTGGAAATTCTGTTTTGGGAACGGTTGCCGATAATAATTTGGTTAGCATTAGCCCATCCATTAAGGGCGAGATGATATGGACAAATTCTCGCACCATTGAGTTCACCCCATCCAACCCTCTGCCCGAGGACAAAGCATACACGGTTACGGTATCGCTCAATAGACTTATTAAGGATATCCCAAAGGGATTCGAGGTATTCGAGTTCTCGTTCCGCACCATCAAGCAGTCAATGGAGGTGGTGGTTAACGGTCTTGAATTTTACCAAGAGGCCAATAAGATGGAACGCCGCCTAAGCGGCGTGCTGAATACCGCCGACTTTGCTGACGCAAATAATATAAAAAAAACTATTGAGGCTTCGCAAGGTAACGATAAACTCGAAATAACATGGGAGACCGCATCGGATGGCAAAACACATCGGTTTTGGGTGGAGAATATCAAGCAGGGCGAAACACCTTCAAAGGTAATCCTCAAATGTGATGGCGATGCCATCAACACCGATTTCTCAAAAGTTATTGAAAACGAGGTTCCTATCAAGGGCGATTTCAGAATACTATCAAATCGGGTAATCCAAAACCCCGATCAGTACGTTGAAATCCGTTTCTCGGAACCGCTGGATCAGAATCAGAACTTACTTGGTTTAATTACATGCACTGAAATTTCCGATTTACGAATGATTACC
>JANYLA010000095.1 GCA_025361485.1 Bacteroidales bacterium | reverse complement strand
AATATTAACCTGAAAATTAGATGTATAGTTGTAAAAATATCAATATAATGTAGATAAATGTACGAAATAGCCTATGGATTAAGAGTAAAATAACAAAGCAGATTTTAATTTGAAATGAATTACTGAAAATATAAAAGATATTTAAAAACAATTTGGGATGCTCTTTGTTAATTGAACAATTACTCAACAACTTTATATCAAGATGAATTTGTTATTAATTTAAAAACAGAGAGTTATGAAATTATTTTTAGTTGTAATAGGATTGTTCTTTGCTCTATCAATGCAAGGAATAGGGCAAGTTCCCCAACGATTTTCTTATCAAGCAGTGCTTCGCAATACGGATGGTTCCGTAATGTCTAATCAACCTATAAACGTAAAAATTAGCCTTCGTAAAGCCTCTGCAAGTGGCGATATCGTTTACACCGAAACCCAGAATGTTACAACTTCGGGGCAAGGGCTTATTGCTCTTTCCATTGGAGGAGGAAATGAAGTCGATTTTGCTTTAATTCCATGGAGTAATAATATTTTTATTCAGGTGGAGGTAAAGAAGACTACTGAAGTTACCTATCAAAACATTGGAACCACACAAATTTTATCGGTACCCTATGCCCTTCAGGCAGGCAATGTAAAAGAGGTAAATAGCCTTTCAAATGCCAATAGCGATGATCCGATCTTTGAGGTTAAAAACAAGGATGGAAAAGTTGTATTTGGAGTTTATCAAGGGGGTGTGCGCATTTATGTTGATGATTCGCAAAATGTTAAGGGAGCAAAAGGAGGATTTGCTGTAGGTGGGCTTACCAACCAAGGTAAGGGTCTTCCGGTTGAGTATATGCACATATCACCCGATAGTGCCAGAATTTACATTAATGATGGTTTTACGAAAGGCGCAAAAGGAGGTTTTGCTATCGGTGGGCTAACCAATCAGAGTAAATCAACGAGAAAGGATTACTTCAAGGTAACAAAAGACTCATCCTATTTTAGTACAACACTTTTAACCACTGCGGATATAATTTCCACTGGTAGGATAACCACCGGAGCAGGAACTCCTTCTGACAAACTTGTGGATATTGAAGGGAATGGTTATCGTACAATTAAAATTGGGAGCCAAGTGTGGATGATGGATAATCTTAAATCAACAAAATATTCCGATGGCTCTCCCATCAATTCTGACTCATTGACAATTTACGATAATTCAGTTGATCCAATGACGCTTTCAACCTATGGAAGATTATATGCTGGAAACGCTCTCCTTCTTCAATCAAGGAACATTTGTCCCGATGGATGGCATGTTCCATCTACAGCCGATTGGGACTCATTGTTTACCTTTGTTGGTGGCCCTTACTATTTGCAAACACCTATAATAACTGGTTTAAAACTAATGGAGACTGGTACTATAACCGATGGCAAGGGGTATTGGAATAATGATAACAGAGCCAATAATGCCTCTGGATTCTCAGGACGGCCCGCTGGATTCGCTTTCCCAAGTATTTCATGGATGTATAGCAGCATAGGTGATTCTGGATATTGGTGGGGTTTAGATACATACCTTGGCGGATTTAATAGTTTAAATGGTATTCAGCTAAATGGTAGCAACGGTGAAATAAGCACTTTCCCACCAACAAGTACCAATGCCTATTCCATAAGATGCGTTAAGGGTACTCCGGTGTTAATGATATCAAAATAAAACAGTTGGCATAGTCATTTGGCGTAGTAATATTAACGAAATAACAAATAAACCTGTCAGAGTATTAGACCTGACAGGTTTGTTTATTTAAGGTTATGGTTGAATTCAAGGATTTTTTAGGGAAAGTTATTATGCTGTTTAAAACGGGTGGAACCGATTCCACACTAAGCTAATTCCCAAATCTTGGATTAACAACATTATTATAGATTGAACCGAACGTATAGGTTAGCCCAATACTGCCCCAATAGTTGTATTGTGAAGCGAGTTGTTTACGTCTGGTTAGAATATCCTCGCTAGATATATCACCTTTGGGTAAATTGAGCTGATCATGCACTAACGAAGCCCCACCATAAATTCTTAACGATAGCCCTTTTACTAATCTTAAGCTAATCCTTGAAGTTATTTCCAAATTATTATATTTAAAGTTATCAAAATAGCTTTGCCCTTGAATACCTATTGAAATTGAGCCCCATTTTTCTTTAAACTCAGCTGTAATTGATAATCGTTGAGCAAATTTGAGTTCATGGATCTTATTGTAAATCGTTGTATCGATATAATCTGAATAGACCGCTCCAATATTATATAGGAAGCGAATTTGTCTCCGGTTCGATTCTGAGTAAGGAAAAATATTATATTCAATTGCAGGAGCGACTAAAGAATGAAAATTGTAATTAGAGTAAAAGGATGAGTTTAATTCTGCGAGGTATCCAACTGACCAATGATCGTTAATGCTTTTTACCAGTAGGTGCTCAAAATATTTTGATTTCCTAGTTACAACTATTAATGAGTCATCAACATTATATACCTCTTTGTTATAATTATAGCTCATAGATGACTCAAACTTTAATTCTGGAGTAACCCTGGAAATATTTATCGATGAGTTAATGGATGAATACTTATATAATTTTTCCCCATTAAAATAGCCATTTAAACTTACATCAAAAACCCAGCTATTCCATTTATCTTTTACAATATCTTTTTCTTTTTCTTCAGGGGTAAGCGATTGAGATATTCGAAGCAATTGGTGTTTTTGCAACATACCGCATAAGTCCAATCTTCATTGTTTGCAGCTGTTTTTTACGAATTTCATCACTTGTGGCATCTGCATTTGAGCACACGGTTAGCGTGTCATTCTGACCTTTAAATTCCATCTGACCTATGAAGAAGAAAGAATATTTATCCCCACCATTTCCTGTTGATTCGCTGGTAACAAGAATATGAACCTGGGCTTCTTTTGAATCCCTAACATAGTTTACATAAGTCAACTCTTTTTTGATGAACTCTTCATCGCACATATCGCAATCGTAAAAAATTCTTAGGGCACTTTCCCTAGCATTACTTAATTGAGAGTAAGCAAAATCAGCACTTGTAAGGAGTGCTATAAGAATACAAAATTTTAGGATTGAATTTGTTTTTTTCATTTTCATTTTTCATTTTTTTAAACGGAATATAAAATTAGTATTTTTTTTCACAATCAATGTGCTATATTGCATCAATATGGAAACAACGAATAAGAAAAAGATAGTAAACGATCCTGTTCATGGTTTTATCAATATACAGCATCCTATCGTATTTGATCTCATTGAACACCCATATTTTCAAAGGCTAAGGAATATTAAGCAGCTAGGCCTAACCTATTTGGTTTACCCTGGAGCAAATCATAATCGTTTTCAACATGCGCTGGGTGCTCTTCACTTAATGAGCGAGGCAATATCTGTGCTGCGCTCAAAGGGTCATTCTATTAGCGAGGAGGAGGCAGAAGCAGCCAGTATTGCCATTCTTTTACACGATATTGGGCATGGCCCATTTTCCCATTCCTTGGAGTATAGCATTGCCAAAGATATCAGCCACGAAGCGATTAGCCGATGTTTTATTCATCTGCTGAATAAGGAGATGAATGGAAAGTTGCAGATGGCGATTGAAGTTTTTGAGGATAGTTATCCTAAGCGGTTTTTACATCAGCTCGTTTCGAGCCAGCTCGATATGGATAGGCTCGATTACTTACGGCGCGATAGTTTTTTTTCGGGCGTTACAGAAGGAACCGTTGGCGTAGAACGAATTATAAAGA
The DNA here is from genome assembly GCA_025361485.1 of Bacteroidales bacterium. GTDB lineage: Bacteria > Bacteroidota > Bacteroidia > Bacteroidales > Tenuifilaceae > UBA8529. Next base: position 9,704 of record JANYLA010000095.1, on the reverse strand, counting down.
TGCTTAATGTTGTAAACGATCAGCTGGTTGTTGAAGCAAAAGGCATTTACTCTGTCGAAAAGTTTCTTATCGCCCGGAGACTAATGTACTGGCAGGTTTATTTGCATAAAACCGTTGTCGTTGCCGAACAAATTCTTATAAAACTATTACAACGAGCAAGAGAGCTCGAGAAAATTGGGGAAGACCTGTTTGCAACGCCATCGCTTAAATTTTTTCTTCAGAATGATATCACCGAGGCGGATTTTATAGCCGGAGAGTCAGAAGGTAAGCCATCAGAATCATTAATTCATTTTTCGAATATCGATGATAATGATATTATGATTGCTGCAAAAATATGGCAATCACATCATGATATTGTATTATCGAAACTTGCTGAAATGATTGTCAACCGAAAATTACTTAAGGTAGAGTTAAAAGGCACGCCTTTTGATAGTAGCAGAATTGAATCGACCCGAAAGCAAGCGATCTCCAATTTCCCTGATTATGCTGAGAATATCGATTATTTTGTTTTTTCCGATTCGGTTAGCAATAACACGTATAGCTCGCTCGACGATTCAATTAAAATCCTTTATAATAGCGGTGAACTTATTGATATTGCAGGAGCTTCGGACATTTTGAATGCAAAAGCATTATCAACCGAGGTGAAAAAATACTTTCTCTGTTACCCAAAATGATTTAGAATTATTTAGTTTTGTGAATAAATTAACGAATATTTGAATATGGAGTTCTCAGCACAAGCAATAGCCCAATTCTTAGGTGGTACAGTTGAAGGCAATCCCGACGTAAAGGTTAACACCGTTGCAAAAATTGAAGAGGGTCAACCAGGAGCACTTTCTTTTTTGGCAAATCCTAAATATGCACATTACATATATAATACCGAATCATCAATAGTCCTTGTAAATAATGATTTTATTGCTGAGTCGCCAGTTAAAACAACCCTAGTAAGGGTTAGCAATGCATACGAGTCTTTTGCTTCATTGCTTCAACTATATGCTCAATCCAAAAAACAGAAATCAGGAATCGAAGAACAATCATTCATTCATAGCTCAGCAAAAATTGGAGATAATCTCTACCTTGGATCATTCGCGTATATATCTGAAAATGCAATAATTGGTAGCAATGTTAAGATATATCCACATGCCTACATTGGCGACAATGTTAAAATTGGAGATAATGTGATTATTTACCCAAGCGCTATAATCTATGAGGATTGTGTTATTGGCAACAATTGCGTTATTCATGCTGGGGCAGTTGTAGGAGCCGATGGATTCGGTTTTGCATCAGGTGCGGATACAAACTATAAGAAAGTTCCTCAAATCGGAAACGTAGTCATTGAGGATCACGTAGAGATTGGTGCCAATGCAACCATTGATAGAGCTACAATGGGATCGACTATCCTTCGAAAGGGCGTAAAACTTGACGACCATGTTCATATCGCCCATAATGTTGAGATTGGCGAAAATACAGTTATGGCGGCCCAATCAGGGGTGGCTGGATCAACAAAGATTGGAAAAAACTGCATGTTTGGCGGTCAAGTAGGTATTAGCCCCCATCTTAGAATTGCTGACGGTGTAAAAGCAGGCGCTCAAGCGGGTATTCCAAGCGATATTAAAAAGGAGGGTTCAATAGTATTAGGAAGCCCTGCTAGCGATATATCAGCTCAGCGAAGATCCATGGCAGTATATAAAAATCTGCCAGAATTACGCTCTCGTTTAAGCGATCTTGAAAAAATAGTAGAGGAGTTAAGACACAAAATATCAGAATAGTAACCATATTCCTCAAAACCTTTATCTATACCGAGCAACCAACTAATAGTTATTTTTTTATAAATTGCGAAGTTTTATATCAGCAATTTATAAATCTATGGCAGATAAGCAGAGAACTATCCAACAACCCGTTTCTGTTAAAGGAAAAGGATTACACACAGGCGTTGAAGTAGAAGTCGTAATTTGTCCCGCAGAGGTCAATACTGGTTACGTATTTCAAAGGGTCGACCTTGATGGTCAGCCTAAAGTAGAAGCCCTGGCCGATAACGTAACCGATACATCAAGAGGTACAACAATTGTTCAAAAGGGTGTTAAGATTCATACCGTAGAACACGTGCTTGCCTCATTGTCCGGTATGGGTATTGATAATGCATTAATTAAAGTTAACGGTCCCGAAATGCCCATCATGGATGGCAGTTCAAGTATTTTTGTAAGCGAAATTGCAAAGGTAGGAACTGTAGAGCAGGGAGCCGAAAGAAATTATTTCATTATCCGTGAGAAAACAGTTTATCGGGATGAAAAGAATAATATTGAAATCGTAGCTTACCCTGATGATGGATTTAGTATCGATGTAATGATCGACTATAACTCGAGGGTGCTTGGACATCAGTACGCTCAACTCACAAAGATTGAAGATTTTGAGAAACAAATCGCCCCTTGTAGAACATTTGTATTCTTCCACGAGTTAGAGGTTCTTCTCAAGAACAATCTAATCAAGGGCGGGGATTTGCAGAATGCAATTGTAATCATGGAGCGAGAAGTTCCACAAATAGAACTCGATCGAATTGCCGACATTTTTAATAAACCTCACGTTCATGTCAGACCTTCAGGTTTCTTAAATCATCTAGACCTTCACTTTACCAACGAACCTGCACGACATAAACTCCTTGATATGGTTGGTGACCTATCATTATTAGGATTGAGGATTAAAGGAAAAATCACGGCCATGAGACCAGGCCATCACGCAAACACTGAATTTGCAAAAATGCTTCGGAAGCAGTATAAAAAGGAGTTATTAAAACCAACCCCTCCGTTATACGATCCGAATCAGCAACCGTTAATGAATATTATTCAGATACAAAAAATACTTCCACATCGTCCTCCTTTCCTTTTAGTTGATAAGATTCTTTCAATGGATGGTACCTCGATTACAGGGATGAAGAACGTTACCATGAACGAAGGGTTTTTTGTTGGACACTTTCCCAATGAACCAGTAATGCCCGGAGTGCTTCAGATCGAAGCGATGGCTCAGTGTGGTGGAATTCTTGTATTAAACTCTGTTCCAGATCCCGAGAACTACTTAACATACTTTTTGAAAATAGATCAGGTGAGGTTTAAGAAAAAAGTGGTACCTGGAGATTCGATCCTCTTTAAACTTGAGCTAATTGAACCTATTCGAAGAGGAATTGCAAATATGAGAGGGCTTGCTTTTGTTGGAGATCAAGTTGTTATGGAAGGTGTTATGATGGCACAAATCGTTAAAATGAAGGAATAATGAGTCAAAATTTAGCATACATTCATCCAAATGCAAAAATTGGTAAAGACGTAATTGTTGAGCCATTTGCATACATTGCAGGCGATGTAGAAATAGGCGATGGAACATGGATTGGGCCCAATGCAACAATCCTTGATGGAGCAAGAATTGGGAAAAAATGTCGCGTTTTTCCGGGTGCAGTTATTTCTGCAATTCCGCAGGATTTGAAATTTAAAGGAGAGATAACTACTGCCGAAATTGGCGATAATACAACCATGCGCGAATGTGTTACCATTAACCGAGGAACAAGTTCAAAAGGCAAAACGGTTGTTGGCAATAATTGTTTGATTATGGCCTACGTTCATATTGGGCACGATTGTAGATTAGGGAATAATATTATTCTTGGGAACGGAACCCAGCTAGCCGGTGAGGTTGAAGTTGATGATTTTGCAATTCTTAGCGGTCAGGTGCTTGTTCATCAATTCGAACGAATTGGCTCACATGTAATGATTCAGGGTGGTTCGAAAATAAATAAAGATATTCCTCCATTTATTATTGCTGCTAGAGAACCGATTACCTTTGCCGGTTTGAATATTATAGGGTTACGCAGGAGAGGATTTGATGCCAATAAGGTAGCCGAAATTCAAGAAATATACCGAAATCTTTACGGTAAGGGAAGGAACGTTACTCAGGCAGTTGCTCATATTGAAGAGAATATGCCTCAAACCGACGAAAGGGATGTGATCCTAAACTTTATCAAAGGTTCAAAAAGAGGAATTGTAAGAGAGTATACTGGTGCAGATCAATCTGAAGGACTTGATGATTAACATTGAATAAATAGACAACAATAAGAAAGCCAGATTAGTCTGGCTTTTTTATTGATTCTTCTCCTTTGTTTTTAATGAATCTTTTAAGTTTCCTTGCTGTAGATTTTGAAAACTTTTTTGGTCGACCCAAATATTTAGATTTTCACCAACGTTTAGATTATCATCAGCAATTGGATTCCATATCAGCAAATCGTCGATTGTGCATCCATAGGCAATGGCAATTTTATGAAGATAATCGCCCGATTTTACCTTGTATTGAACCTTTAATTTTCCTTCGGTGCTCCCCGAATTTGCTAGCAAATCCTGATAGGTTGCTTTCTCCATTTTAGCGTTATAGATAGATTGCTCCTTCTTAATAAACTGTTCAACTTTATTTGATGGCAACCATAATACAATTGGTTTTTCGAGCTCTGGTAAATAATCTCTACGATAAATAGGATTTAGAAATCGAATTATTTCAATGGGTATGCTTAACTCCTTTGAGATTGCTCCAAAAGAAGCAGGCTTACTTACCATTACCGTATCTATTTTCGAAAATTCAATAATAGGTTTAATTGTATTTATTTGGTGACTTGATGCGTTATTCATAATATATGCTGCTGCGATAAAGGCGGGCACATAGTTTTGAGCCGATTCAGGAAGAAAATCATAGATTTTCCAAAAATTGGTCTCACCGTTAGCACGTTGTATTGCATTTCGAACTGGACCTGGCCCAGTATTGTACGCAGCTAATGCAAGATGCCAATCGTTGAATATTTTATATAGATACTGTAAATACTGACATGCAGCTTCTGTGGATTTGATTGGGTCCATCCTTTCATCAACGTAGGAGTTCACCGATAGATTAAACATCCTAGCGGAGTTTATTTTAAACTGCCAAAGGCCAACAGCCCCTGATTTTGATACTGCAAGCGGGTTTAGAGCCGACTCAACTATTGCTAAATACTTAAGTTCAAGGGGTAAGTGGTACTTATCGAGCATCTCCTCGAATAGCGGAAAATAAAACTGAGATAGACCAAGTATCTGGGAAACTTGGTCGCGTCGTTCGATGGCGTAAATATCAATATAGCGCCTAACCTTTGGATTGTAATCAAAATCAATTGGTGAAAGTTTACCAATTGCTGCGATCTTATACTCGTAAACAAGATCTGGAAAAGCAGGGAGTTCCTTTGTAGATTTTTTTACAATAGGTAAGGTATCGGTAAAAATATTAAGATGCTCAAGCCCAGCAATGGGTTCAAGGATATAATCAAATCGATAAAAGGATGGATTAACTTTTTCAACTCCTTTTGCAATAGCTGATACCAAGAATAGGGTAACCAGGACAAAAATATGCCTACTTAAAGAGTTAAAAACCATATTATTAAACGGGTAATGAAAGTTAATTCGCCTCCTCTTTAGGAGTTTTTGAATTTTTTTTATCGTTATTAGGAGTTGCAGGTTGATCACCTTCGCGCATTCCTTTCTTGAACTCGCTAACACCTTGTCCTAAGCCCTTCATTAAAGAAGGAATTTTACTACCACCAAAAAGAAGTAGTACTATAAGTAGGATAACAAGTAGTTCTCCCATGCCAAAATTACCCATAATGTTATTTTTATTTTTTTACAAACCTAAGCCAAAAAAATCAATCGAAGAACTATTTAAAAAAGTATCTGTAAATATCGTTCCCATTTGCATAAACAAGTAGCGTTAAAAGCAGGAGCATTCCGGCCATTTGGGCGTACTCTAAGAATTTATCGCTAGGTTTACGACCAGTTATCATCTCGTATAATAGAAAGATTACGTGGCCTCCATCAAGTGCAGGAATTGGAAGAATGTTCATGAATGCAAGGATTACCGATAGAAATGCTGTTAAGTTCCAGAAGGCAACCCAATCCCATGAAGATGGGAATAGCCCTCCAATTGCACCAAATCCTCCAAGCTGTTTAACACCCTCTTTTGTAAAAATTTTCGATAACCCTTTAACATAACTTTCAAGAATACTATATCCATCAGAGATTCCAGCAGGAAGTGCTTCCCAAAAGCTGTAGGTTATCGTTTTTACTTCAAAAAACAGAAATGCATTTCGTTTAGCGATACCAATTTTTCCCTGATCGGATACCTTACAAACTAAATTAACAATAGAAGTGTCGCGTTTTACAGTAATGGTAACCTCTTTCCCTTTATTCTCTTCTAAAAGAGGTCCAAACTGATGAGAAAAAGAGGCAGGTTTATTATTAATGCTGATAAAACTATCGCCTTTTAACATTCCCGAGACAAAGGCATTTTCGTTAGGAATAACAGAATCTACTACAACTGGAATTTGAAAATCGGCAAAGCCTTTGATTCCATTTTTAATTATTTGTTGGTTAAATGTTGAAGGGACATCAATAACTAAAGTAGAATCACCTCTTTTAACGGTAAGCGTTTTAACATTGTAGATAGCGATGTATTTAGAAATATCTCTTGGATCCTCAATGGTGTAATTATCAGCCTTTAGAACCAAATCACCATCTTTCAAACCTAATTCATGGGCTGTTTCGTTGTAGTATAAACCATATTTCGCACTCGATAATGGAATGTATTGTTTGCCGTAGGCATATAATAGCATCCAATAAATAAAAATTGCTAGTAAGAAATTAACGGTTACCCCGCCAATCATAATTAGTAGCCTTTGCCATGCTGGTTTTGACCTAAACTCGTAGGGTTGTGGTGGCAGCTTCATCTGCTCTTTATCCATCGATTCATCAATCATCCCCGATATTTTCACATATCCACCAAGTGGCAACCATCCAATTCCATATTCAGTTTCGCCCTTTTTATACTTAAATAGCGAGAACCAAGGGTCGAAGAACAGGTAGAACTTTTCGACTCTGGTTTTAAAAAGTTTAGCAAATAGAAAATGACCTAGTTCGTGCAGAACGACTAGGATTGATAAACTTAAAATAAGCTGACAAATTTTTATTAATACGACCATGGCTATGATTGATATTCTTTAATTACGTTTAGTGTTAGTGCCCGTGTTTCAATATCTGACTGTGAGTAATCTTCGATTGAGGGTTTAGAAATGTAAGGTGATTTTGAAATCACCTTTTCAATAATATCTGACATTTGAAGGAAACCTATTCGTTCATTCAAAAATGAATCAACGGCGATTTCGTTAGCAGCATTTAGAATGCATGGAGCATTTCCTCCCTTAATTAATGCCTCTTTTGCAAGAGTTAAATTTCGAAATTTTGTGGCATCCGGCTCTTCAAAGGTTAAGTTTGAATAGCTTGAGAAGCTGAATCGGGGGAAATCAGATTTAATTCTATAAGGAAATGAGAGTGCATATTGAATTGGCAATCTCATATCGGGTAGTCCTAGTTGGGCTTTTAACGATCCGTCTTCGAATTGAACAAGTGAATGAACAATTGATTGTGGGTGAACGATTACTTCAATTTGTTCAGGTTTTAAGTTGAACAACCATTTTGCCTCAATTATCTCCAACCCCTTATTCATCATTGTAGCCGAATCAATTGTAATTTTTGAACCCATACACCAATTTGGATGGTTTAGCGCATCGGCGCAGGTTACGTGTTTTAGCTGGTCGAGCGTATGCTGGCGAAATGGGCCACCCGATGCTGTTAATATTATTTTTTCAATTGGACTTTTCTCACCCACTAAACATTGAAAAATTGCTGAATGTTCAGAATCAACCGGAATAATTGGAACATTGTTTTGTATTGCAAGTTCAGTGATTAGCTCACCGGCAACAACCATTGTTTCTTTGTTCGCTAGCGCAATGGTTTTCTTTGCCTTAATGGCATTGATTGTTGGAATAAGCCCCGAGAAACCAACCATTGCTGTAAGAATAATATCAATGGTATCCATTTCAACGATTTGAGCAATTGCAACAGAGCCGGCATAAACCTTAATATCGGTTGACGATAAAGCATCTTTTACTATACTATAGTAGTCCTTATTACCAATAACTACAGCATTTGGAAGGAATGTTAATGCTTGCTTTACAAGTGTTTCATAGTTATTGTAGGCTGTTAAAACTTCAACCTCAAATAAATCGGGGTTTGCAGCAATAACTTCCAAAGCCTGTGTTCCTATGGAACCGGTTGAACCGAGTATGGCAATTCTTCTCTTCAATTTACTGTCGGGTGGATTAAAATACAATGTATTTTTGAGGATCGATGGGATTGCCATTATACCATAACTCAAAGTGCAGGTGAGGCCCTGTTGTTAACTCACCAGAGTTACCGATTATAGCAATCGTTTCTCCTGCTTTCACTCTTGCTCCTTGCTTTTTGAGTAACTGGCTGTTATGCTTGTAAACGGAAATCAGATTATCATCGTGTTGAATCTGTATTACATACCCTGTCTCCAATGTCCAATTAGATAGGGTCACGGTACCATCGGCAACAGCAACAACCGCTTCATTAGGTGCTGCAACGATATCAACCCCAAAATGATTTTGCTGCAAACTGAATGTGCTAGTGATAACCCCTTTTACAGGAGAAAAGAATAGTATATTACTGATGTTGCTTTTGGCCTTACGACCATCAAATACAGAAAGGTTGTACATCTCATTCTCTTCAATCTGAAGCCTTAGTAAAGAATCTTCGACTGAGCGAGTAAACTTTATCTCCTTATACTTAACGGATGAGTCGGGCTTGCTGTTTACGCTCAACGGCTCGCCACCTCTAAGAATATTATTAATATTACTATAATAATCATTCCATTGTTTCAATTCTCTTTCAAGAGAGTCAACCCTTAATGCATTTACAACAATATGCCTTCGAGTATTTCCGTCGGGATATCCAGGAATAAATTCACGGATAGGAGTAAAGGCGATTAATGCAATTACCAAGATGACAATAAGAATCGCTGCACCGCCAAAAAAAGCAATTACATTTAAGCGCGACAACCTCATTGTCCATACCTCTTCAAAGCTTTGGTCGTTAAGTATATTTAAGCGATACTTATTCTTAAGCTTATCAATATACTTTTGCTTCTCTTTATTTGTTGCCATATGTAGTAAAAAAGTGTCACAAAGATAATTGATTTTGGAGATTAGGGCGATTCTGGCAGCGAATAGTTTGCTGATTGTTAAGTTAAAAAGTGTTCAATAGAGCAGCATTGCTTTAAAAAAAGGGGATGGATGAATAATTATTTAAAAATAAATCGATGAAGTTTGCATTTTGTGCGCTGAGATGTTATCTTTGCACCGCATTTGAAAAGCATGTTCTTATAAACATACGATATATTGCGGGGTGGAGCAGTTGGTAGCTCGTTGGGCTCATAACCCAAAGGTCGTAGGTTCGAGTCCTACCCCCGCTACTAGAAACCTCTGAGAAATCGGAGGTTTTTTCGTTAAAAGCAATCCTATGTACTACGTTTACGTCCTTTATTCTAAGGCGAACGATAAGATCTACATCGGCTTTACAAGTAACCTTCAAGGAAGGATAGAAGCACATAACCATTCAAATAATAAGGGTTGGACAAAGAGATACCAGCCTTGGCATCTAGTCTACTCAGAATCCTTTCCCACCAAAGATGAGGCTATGAAACGAGAAAAGGAGTTGAAGTCACATCAGGGGAGAGATTTTATTCGCAAACTAATACAGAACTAAATAACTCGTTGGGTTCATATCCGGCATTTGCCG
>JANYLA010000085.1 GCA_025361485.1 Bacteroidales bacterium | reverse complement strand
GACCCTCTGCTTGTAAGGCAGATGCTCTGAACCAGCTGAGCTAAGCTCCCAATAAGAAATGCTTTCTGTTAAAGCGTTGCAAATGTATCTGCTTTTTTTGAATATCCAAAATTTTGATAAAAATATTTTTGTAATTAAACCACTTCTGCTACAACAAATGTGCTACCTCCAATAAAAATCAAGTCGTTAGGGTTGGCATTTTTCTTTGCTGCATCGAGGGCCTCTTTTACAGTTGGGAAGGTATTTCCTTTTAAATTGTAATTAGTAGCCTTTTCGGCAAGAATCAGTTCATCTAATGCTCGTGGGATTGATGCTTTAGTAAAATAGTATTGAGCATCTTTGGGTAAAAGGTCAAGCACTCCATCAATATTCTTATCGCCAACCATTCCAATAACCATATGAAGTTTCTCCCTTTTGATTTCGTTTAGTTGAGCTAAAACCTTTGTGATACCATCAACATTATGACCTGTATCGCATATGATTAGTGGCTTTTCTTGTAGTCTTTGCCAACGACCCAAAAGCCCTGTTGATGAAGAAGTAATAGCTAAACCTTCCCTGATTTGTTTTTCAGATATATCATATCCTTTTTCATTTAGAATATCAAAGGCAAGAAGAACTCCGGGTAGATTATATTTTTGGTATATTCCATTAAGATCTAAATTGATTCCTTTTATGGTTTGTCCATCTTTTTTTCTTAAGTTGAATGATTGGTACTTTGTTTTATGATAAGCAACATCAAAAACATTGTAAACCTCATCGGCAAAAAAGATTGGGGATTTATTTTCTTGTGCTTTATCTCGAAAAACATGTTTTATCTCTGGTTGTGTTTGAGATATAATAATTGGAATATTGGGTTTGATGATTCCTGATTTTTCTATGGCAATTTTTTCAAGTGTATCGCCAAGCAAATCGGTGTGGTCGAAGCTGATATTGGTTATAATCGAAAGTTCGGGAGTGATAATATTTGTGGAATCGAGCCGACCACCTAAACCTACTTCAATTACTGCGATATCAACTTTTTGTCTCGAGAAGTAGTCGAATGCTAAGGCAACGGTCATTTCGAAAAATGATGGCTTTACCTTTTCAAATATTGCTTTATGATTTTCGACAAAATCAACCACCTCCTGCTCTGAAATGACTATGCCGTTGATTCGTATCCTTTCTCTAAAATCTTTTAGGTGAGGAGAGGTATATAATCCAACCTTATATCCTGCCTTTGCAAGCACTGATGCCAACATATGCGATGTGCTTCCCTTGCCATTGGTTCCTGCAACGTGAATGGTTTTGAAAGTCTTATGCGGATGATTAAAAAACTTATCTAGTGCTAGAGTATTGTCTAAATTGCCTTTATAAGCCGCTTTACCTATTCTTTGGAAAACAGGGAGCTGTGAGAAGAGATATTCGATGGTTTGTTTGTAATCCATGATAATTGAAATGATTGCAAAACTAGCAAGAAATAGTCAAATTGTTTTTATGCTTTATTCTTCATTCATAAATATTTTACTTTTAGTTCGGGGTCAAACTTCTCAATGGCATAACGAAGCATAGTTCGTGGCATAATTGAAGCATGCTTATCGAGAAATGGAAGTTCATCACTAAGGCTCCGATTTCCAATTTCACGTAGCATCCATCCAACCGCTTTGTGAATAAGGTCATGCTTATGGTTTAGCAATTTCTCTGCTATTCTTAAAGAGTGCTCAAAATTTTCGTTTCGAATTTGGTGAAAGGTGGCAATTATTGATACTCGTTGTTTCCAAAGGTGATTTGATTCGGCAAGGCTATCCAGTAACTCAAACTTTTCTGTTTTTTGGATATATGGACCCAAAATAAAGTGAGCAGATGAATCCACTAAGTCCCACCCATTAACATAATCAAGATTATTTAGGTAGAGATTGGCAATTTGTTCCTGCTCTGTAAAATCTTCTGATTTTTGATACTTAATGAGAAGTATAAAAAGTGCAGTCAAACGATGCTCATGAATGCTGCTTTTTAGAAGTGTTTCAAGTTCTTCAATGGATGCCTCTTTGTAAAATTTCTTTGATACTAGTCGTTGATTTGGAACACTAACTCCAATAAATCTATCGCCCTCACCATAACCGCCGGGATATACCTGAAAGAATTTCTCTAAGGATTTAATATCCTTTTTGGTGTTAGACAATTCACCAAGTGAGTCGATTATTTTTTGATATGTTGTCATGCTTTCTTTTGTCCTTAGTGAGACTTTGTGAAACCCTTAGTGTTCTTAGTGGTTAAATTTAAATCCACATTTTTATAATTCATCATGAAAAAGATTTGAACGAATGTATGAATTTTTAAAAATCTGTTTATATTTGCAACGCTTATTTCGACCATTCTGTTAAAAGAAGGGTTAGAATTATAGAGAAGAGCGGAGAGAACAGGCTCAATGAACCTCTAGCAACCTGCTGCCAAAAGCAAGGTGCTAAAACCTGACCCCGAAAGGGGAATTATAAATCTAAAACTTGTAAAATGAAATCAAACATTACGATTTTCAGTTTTGGGTTGGTACCACTTAGTTACCAAGCATTGTCTATTACCCCCTATTTGATCAAAGAGAATCTTGCCATTCGAATGCGCCGCTTCGGACGAATGCGGTAAAAAATCTATTGATACATCTTGCTCAAGGAGCAGTGTATGCATTGAGATCAATGCAATTGCTAGTCGTGTATTTACCGGCTGGTCTTAAGTCAAGATAAAAAATCACAAAACTTTTAAAATCGAAAAAATGAATACTCAATATAGTTTTGAAACCTTACAGGTTCATGCAGGTCAGGAGGTTGATCCAACAACCTTATCGCGGGCAGTGCCGCTTTACCAAACAACTTCATATCTATTCAAGAGTTCCGAGCACGGTGCAAACCTATTCGCACTTAAAGAATTTGGTAATATCTATACCAGATTGATGAATCCAACTACAGATGTATTTGAAAAAAGAATTGCTGCACTTGAAGGAGGAGTTGCCGCGCTTGCAGTAGCATCGGGTCATGCTGCACAGTTTATTGCTTTGAATAATATATTAAGCTTTGGCGATAACTTTGTTTCAACTTCCCATTTGTACGGAGGTTCTTATAATCAATTTAAGGTATCGTTTAAACGCCTTGGCGTTGAGGTTCGCTTTGCAAAAGCAGAGAATGTAGAAGAATACGAGAAGTTAATAGATGACAAAACAAAGGCGATTTACCTTGAAACAATTGGTAATCCTGGTTTTAGCATTCCCGATTTTGAGCAATTTGCCAAACTAGCTCAGAAGTATGATATTCCATTAATTGTAGATAATACTTTTGCTGGTGGGGGATATCTTTTCAAACCACTTGAGCACGGAGCAAACATTGTAGTTGAATCAGCAACAAAATGGATTGGCGGTCACGGTACAAGCATTGGCGGAGTAATTGTTGATGGTGGCAATTTCAACTGGGGCAATGGTAAATTTCCTCAGTTCACTGAACCTTCGGAGGGATACCACGGATTAGTCTTTTGGGACAACTTCGGAGCAAATAGTCCATTTGGAAATATTGCCTTTATAATTAGGGCAAGGGTGGAAGGTTTAAGAGATTTTGGACCCGCAATTAGTCCGTTCAATTCGCTACAATTCATATTAGGTCTCGAAACCTTATCACTTCGTGTTCAACGGCATTGCGAGAACGCTATAGCATTGGCAACATGGTTTGAGAATCACCCAAAAATAGAAAAGGTTAACTACCCTGGTTTACCTAGCAGTCAATACCATAATCTTGCAAAGAAATATTTAAAGAACGGTTTTGGTGGAATGCTCTCAATCATTGTAAAAGGATCTAAAGAGAATGCAACCAAAGTTGTGGATAATCTTAAACTGGTAAGCCATTTGGCGAATGTTGGCGATGCAAAAACATTGATAATCCAGCCATCAGCAACTACGCATCAGCAACTGTCTGATGAGGAGCAGGTATCAGCAGGGGTACAACCAACGCTTTTAAGAATCTCAGTAGGTATTGAGCATATTAACGATATCATTGCTGATTTTGAACAAGCACTTGCTAAAGTTTAAAAATAATTAGACTGATGTTAATCGGAATTAGATATTTGGAATCAGATATAAGAAAATACAACTATGAAAATATCAGACATCAAAATTCAAAATTTGCAGTTAGAGTGCGGTGAAACCCTTAAAGAGGTCAATGTTCGATATAATATTTTTGGTGATATTGAGAAGAACCCCGATAAAATTGTTTGGGTATGCCACGCTTTTACAGCGAATAGCGATCCTGTTGATTGGTGGCCTGGTATTGTTGGTAAAGGATTCATTTTTGACCCTGATAAGACACCAGTTGTATGCGTTAATATACTTGGTTCTTGCTACGGCACTACTGGTCCAATGTCGATTAATACTGAAACAGGGAAACCATATTTTCTTTCATTCCCATTAATCACATTTCGTGATATAGCCGAAGTCAATCAAAGGGTAAAGGAGCATCTTGGTATTAAGAAAATATGGATTCTTACTGGTGGATCTATTGGTGGTTTCCAAAGTATGGAGTGGGAGTGCATGTATCCTGGAACTGTCGAGAATTTAGTTTTAATCGTTACCACCGCCAAGTCATCACCTTGGGTTATTGCATTTAGTCAGTCCCAGAGACTTGCTCTTTTAGCCGATCAAACCTTTAAGCAGGAGGTGATTGGTGGAGGAAGCGAAGGTCTGAAGGCAGCAAGGAGCATTGCATTACTCAGTTATCGAGGTCGTAGTAGTTATAATATCACACAACAGGATGGTACCGATGATCTACTTGATGGGTTTAGGGCAAAAACCTATCAAACCTATCAGGGTGAAAAGTTGGTGAAACGATTTGACGCTTATACCTACTATACTCTCTTAAATGCGCTCGATTCGCATAACATGGGTCGAAATAGGGGTGGAGTTGAAAAAGCGCTAAGCCAAATTAAAGCGAAAACACTTGTTGTAGGAATCGATTCCGATATTCTTTTTCCCATTGAGGAGCAAAAGCATTTAGCGGCTTTAATTCCTAACGCAACTTATGCTGAAATTCATTCAAACTTTTGTCACGATGGATTTTTGATTGAGTATCAGCAATTAACTGAAATCATAAAACAATTTTTAAATCAATAACCTTGAATATCATATTATTTACCCAACCAAAACCAATTTATTGTCATTCCGGGCGAAGACCCGGAATCTAGTATTTGAGAATTGGATTCCTGCATTCGCAGGAATGACAAGTTGGGTATTGAAATGGATATTTATTTTAACATAAAACGATATGGAAACACTTGAAATAATTGATAAGAAAAGAATAACCTCATACAACGAGACAACCCAAGTTATTGGTCTTTTTGGATTTGGTACTGTTGGTTCTGGTTTATATCATGTCCTTCAGAATTCGCCAACCACAAAGGCTAGAATTAAAAAGGTATGTATCAAGAATGCATTTAAAGAGCGGTCGCTGAATGAGAAAAATTTCACTACTAATCCTGATGATATTCTCGATGACCCAGAAATTAACCTTGTTGTTGAGCTGATTGATAACGCTGAAGATTCCTATCGAATTGTAAAAGCTGCCCTGTTACAGGGCAAGAGTGTTGTTTCGGGGAATAAGACGATGCTTTCGCATCATCTGAATGAATTGATAGAGATTCAGAAAAACACGGGTACTGCATTGCTTTACGATGCTTCGGTGTGTGGTAGTATACCTATTATTCGAAATCTTGAGGAGTACTATGATAACGATCTACTCCTTTCAATTAGGGGTATTCTTAACGGTTCATCGAACTTTATCCTTTCAAGGGTGTTTCAGCATGGCGAGAATTACAATATTGCTCTAAAGAAGGCACAGGATCTAGGCTTTGCAGAGAGTGATCCATCATTTGATGTAATGGGCCATGATGCCTTGTTTAAATTAATTATCCTAACCGTTCATAGTTTTGGAACCTATGTTGAACCAAAGAATGCATTTAATTATGGAATCCATAATCTTTCGGCTCATGACATTCGTTATGCAAAGGAAAAAGGGTTAAAGATTAAGTTGGTAGCCACTTTAACCAAATTAGGCAACGATAAGATTACGCTATTTGTTATGCCAACCTTTGTTTCATCCGATGATTATATCTACAACGTAGAGGACGAATACAACGGAGTAGTGATCGAGGGTGCATTCTACGAGAAACAATTTATGTTCGGTAAGGGTGCTGGTGGCCATCCAACAGGATCCGCTGTACTTAGCGATATTACTGCTCGATTCCACGATTATAGATATGAATACAAGAAACGGAAGTATTTTAAATGTCCTGAGTATTCAACAGATGTGGTAGTTGAGGTGTTTATAAGATATCATGATATTGTCGATTTAACAGTTTTTGGTATTGAAGAGATAATTGAAAAATACAATGGACGTGACCATCGATGGGTGATTGCTAAGGTTAAACTCTCTTCTTTGCTAAAGGTTAAAGACTTGATTCCAAAATTGAATCTATTCCTTGCCTTTACTGGCAAATTGGAGTATATTGGAAAGTGAAAAGTGACAAGTAATAGGCGACAAGCGACAAGTGAAAAGCGATAAGTTGAAAGGATAATAGTTATGAAAGATATCAACCAAAAAATAGAAAAGATTCTTCAGGAACGAATTCTCGTGCTCGATGGGGCAATGGGAACAATGCTTCAAAGGCATCGTTTGACCGAAGAGAATTTCAGGGGTGAGCGGTTTAAGAATCATCCTAAATCGTTGAAGGGTAATAACGACCTTCTCGTTCTAACTCAACCCGATATTGTTGCTGGTGTTCACAGAGCATATTTAGAGGCTGGTGCTGATATCATTGAGACTAATACTTTCAACTCAACATCAATTTCTCAAGCTGATTACAATACTCAAGGATATGTCAAGGAGATAAATATAACTGCGGCACGGTTAGTTAAAATTCTTACCGATGAGTTTTCAGCATTAAATCCCGATAAGCCAAGGTTTGTAGCAGGTTCAATTGGTCCAACAAATCGCACAGCATCGCTATCGCCTGATGTTTCAAATCCTGCATATAGAGCAGTTACCTTTGATAATTTGGTAAAGGCATACATTGAGCAGGTTGAAGGTTTAATCGAAGGTGGTGTGGATATTCTTTTGGTTGAAACTATTTTCGATACGCTTAACGCCAAGGCTGCTCTATACGCCATTGATGAGGTGTTCGAGAAGTTGGGATTACGACTTCCTGTAATGGTTTCAGGTACGATTACCGATGCTAGCGGAAGAACCCTATCTGGGCAAACGCTATCGGCTTTTCTTTGCTCGGTTTCACATTTTCCTTTACTTAGCGTTGGTTTTAATTGCGCTTTAGGCGCAAAGCAGCTATTGCCATATATCGAGGAACTATCTAATTCTTGCAAGTTCTATGTTAGCGCTCATCCCAATGCAGGTTTGCCAAATCAGCTGGGCGAGTACGACCAATCGGCAAAGGAGATGGCCTCTGTTGTTGAGGAGATGCTCAAACTTGGAACGCTAAATATTATAGGTGGTTGCTGCGGTACAACACCACTTCATATTGAGCAACTCGCTCTCCTAGCCAAAAACTATAAGCCACGTAGAATACCTGAAATTCCTAAATATACAAGGCTAAGCGGTCTTGAACTTTTGGAGATTCGTCCTGAGACAAACTTTGTTAATATTGGCGAAAAAACCAATGTAGCAGGCTCAAAGAAGTTTGCAAAGCTGATTGCCGAAGGCAAATATGAGGAGGCGCTATCCATTGCCCGCGAACAGGTGGAGAATGGAGCTCAGGTAATCGATATCTGCATGGACGATGCCCTAATTGAAGGGGAGAAGGCCATGACCACTTTCTTGAATTATCTTGCTGCAGAGCCTGATATTGTTCGTGTTCCATTTATGATTGACTCATCCCGTTTTTCGATTATCGAGGCAGGTTTGAAGTGCATTCAGGGTAAAGCGATTGTTAACTCTATCAGCCTAAAAGAGGGAGAAGAGGCTTTTCTAAAACATGCAAAGCGAATTCAGCGGTATGGTGCATCGGTTGTTGTGATGCTTTTCGATGAAAAGGGTCAGGCAGATACAACCCCACGCAGGATTGAAGTTGCCGAGCGATGCTATAGGCTTCTTACCGAAAAGGCGGGAGTTCATCCCGAGGATATTATCATCGACCCAAATGTCCTTGCCATTGGCACAGGGATGTCGGAGCATGCAGCCTATGCGATTAGCTTTATCGAAACCTGTAAATGGATTAAGGAAAATCTTCCATACGTCAAGATAAGCGGTGGGGTAAGTAATCTTTCATTTGCTTTTCGCGGAAACAATACGGTGCGTGAGGCTATCCATTCCGTCTTCCTTTTCCATGCTATCAATGCAGGAATGGATGTTGGAATAGTTAACCCTAGTTTGCTTCAGGTTTACTCCGAGATAAACCCTGACCTACTTAAGCTAACCGAAGATTTAGTTCTTAATCGGAGGAAAGATGCCACCGAAAGACTTCTTTCCTATGCTCAGAATACCCAAGAGGAGGAGAAAGGAACTGCAGCAGCGGCCGCATGGAGAGAAGAAACATTTGATAAAAGATTATCGCATTCGTTGGTAAAAGGGATTACCGAGTATATTGAGGTTGATACCGAGGAGGCATACACCAATCTTAAATCGGGATTAGCTGTTATCGAGGGACCGCTAATGGATGGGATGAAGATTGTTGGCGACCTTTTTGGTTCTGGTAGAATGTTTCTACCTCAGGTTGTAAAGAGCGCAAGGGTTATGAAAGCGGCAGTTGCCATTCTGCAACCTTACCTTGAAAAGGAAAAATTGGAGGGCAATGTTTCTCAATCGAGAGGTAAGATTTTACTTGCCACTGTGAAGGGCGATGTACATGATATTGGAAAAAACATTGTTAGCATTATTCTTTCGTGTAATGGCTATACAATTATCGATTTAGGAGTGATGACTCCTACCGAAAAAATAATCGAAACAGCAATCAACGAAAAGGTTGATATTATTGGATTAAGCGGTCTTATCACTCCATCGCTTGAGGAGATGGCTCATGTTGCAACCGAAATGGAACGAAGAGGATTGAAAATACCTTTGATTCTTGGTGGTGCAACCACATCAAAATTGCATACTGCACTTAAAATCGACCCATTCAATTCGGGTGCTGTCGTTCATGTACGTGATGCATCGCAGGCAGGTGGTGTAGTTGCTAACCTGCTAAATGAAAAGACTTATGCTAGCTTTACTCAGGCAACTAAAGATGAGTACAAGGAGCTGAGGGATAGCTATAAGGGAAACGCAGTACCCCTAGTATCAATTGACAAGGCAAGATTAAATTCTTTGAAACTCGATTGGTCATCCTATAACCCTCCAAAACCTAATAGAACTGGGGTTACAAACTATAGCGATTACTCATTGGATGAGATTAGGGGCTTTATCGATTGGACTTTCTTTTTCCACTCGTGGGATATAAATGGTAAGTTCCCTACTATCTTCTCCGACCCTGTAAAAGGGAAAGAGGCTCGCAGGATTTATGATGATGCCAATACATTACTCGATGAGATTATCAGTAAAAAGCTATTGCATGCGAATGGATTTGTTGGGATTTTCCCTGCTGCATCTCAGGGCGATGATATTATTTTATACAATGACGAGAGCCGAGTATCAGTTTTAACCTTTATCCCTCAACTTCGGAATCAGGAGCAGAAGGAGAGCGGTGAGTTGAATCTTTGTCTTGCTGATTTTATTGCTCCGCTTGAATCGAAGAAAAGTGATTGGTTTGGACTTTTTGCAGTAACTGCTGGCCTAAATGCCGATGAGTTGGCTAAGGAGTATCAGGATAAGGGCGATGATTTTACATCATTGATGATAAAGGTTATTGCCGATAGGCTTGCCGAGGCATTTGCTGAGTTACTCCATAAAAAGGTAAGAACTGAGACTTGGGGTTATAGCCCTGATGAAAATCTCTCGACCGATGAAATACTTCACGAGAAGTATAAGGGTATTCGTCCGGCACCTGGTTATCCTGCTTGTCCCGACCATCGTGGGAAAGAGTATATTTTCTCATTGTTAAATGTCACAAAGGAATCAGGCATTTGGTTAACCGAGAATCTTGCCATGTTCCCTGGAGCATCGGTTGCTGGGTACTATTTCTCTCATCCTGAATCGAGATACTTTAATGTTGGTAAAGTTGACCTAGAACAGGTTCGTGACTACGCCAAACGGCTTGAGAAAAGCATTGAGGAGACGGAGAAATTTATCCCAAGCAATTTGAATTATAAGTAGTAATAGATAGAAGATATTAGATATCAGACGTCAGACAATGAACTAAGAACCCAAAACTCAGAACTAGTTAACAACTCAGAACTAATAAAAATATGAAAGTAATTGACCATATAAATAATGCGAAATCAACTCTGTTCTCATTCGAATTGTTACCGCCATTAAAGGGAAGTACACTGCAAACAATTTTCGATACCATCGACCCGCTTGTTGAGTTTAATCCTGCATACATCAATGTTACCTATCATCGCGAGGAGGTTGTTTATCGTCCTTCACCGAGTGGCGCATTAATTCCAACCGTACTAAGGAGAAGACCTGGAACTGTTGGAATTGCTGCCGCAATTCAGCATAAATATAAAGTTGATATTGTTCCGCATATTATTTGTGGTGGGTTCACTCAGCTCGAAACCGAAGATGCCTTAATCGACCTTGATTTCTTGGGAATTCATAATATTTTGGTTGTTCGAGGCGATGCCGATAAAATTGTTGGCAAGTTTGAGGCAAAGCCTGGAGGACATCGATATGCGGTTGACCTTGTTAAGCAGGTAATTGCCATGAATAATGGTATTTACCATGATGAAACCCTTGAAAAACCGAATCCAACCAACTATTGTGTTGGGGTTGCCGGCTATCCTGAAAAACATGCTGAATCGCCAAATAGCACATCAGATATTAAGAGATTAAAAGAAAAGGTTGACGCAGGTGCCGATTATATTGTAACACAAATGTTTTTTGATAATAAAAGTTACTTCAACTTTGTAAAGTCCTGTCGCGATATTGGAATCACTGTACCGATAATTCCAGGGTTAAAACCAGTCTCAATGAAAGAGCATTTGAGTATATTACCTAAGGTATTTAATGTTGAACTTCCACAGGATTTAGTTAAGGAGATGGAGAAATGTTGCGATAATCGTTCTGTAAAAGAAGTTGGTGTAAAATGGGCAATAGAGCAAGCCAAGGAGTTAAAAGCAAATGGAGTTCCTTCAATCCACTTTTACACCATGGGTAAATCGGATAATATTGCGAAGATTGCTAAAAAGGTGTTTTAAAAACTTTTCAATTCAAAATGTTTAAAAAGTCAACGTAAACGTTGTTCCATACGAAGGAACGGAGTATGCAGTAATGCTTCCGTTATGTAAGCGCATAATCTGTCTTGAAAGACTTAGGCCGATACCCGAACCTTTAGGCTTTGTTGTAAAGAATGGTATAAATATCTTATCGAGCACTTCAGGTAAAATCCCAACACCATTATCAACAACCTGTATAGTCACTCTTCCCCGCTTATTTAGGAATGCCTTCATTGTAATCTGAGGTTTTTCAGCCCCATCAAGCGCATGAATGGCATTTTTAAGGATATTGATAATTACCTGCTCAAGTAGTTCCACATCAACCGAAAATTCAATTTCAGGAGGGTCAATCTCATTATAGAAAGAGATACCGGCCTGAGAAATTTCCTCGTTCATTAACGGGACAATATTACTAAAGATATGATTAACAGTAGTTATTCTGAAGTTCGGTTTTGGTATTCTAGTCAGATTTCTGTACGTGTTCACAAAGTGGAGCAGCCCAGTGCTTCGTTTATGGATGGTTTGCAATCCAAGCTGTATCTCACTTGCCGTTTCAGAATCGATATTGACATTCGGATCGGCAAGTTGCTCCTCTTGAAAACTTTTTATCATCATATCGATAGTTGACGAAAGAGATGCAATTGGCGTAATGGAGTTCATAATTTCATGGGTTAGAACGCTTATCAGCTTCTGCCATGCCTCGGTTTCCTGTTCCTCCAAAACGCTTTGAATGTTCTTTATGGTAACAAGTACGATGGTTTTATTATGAATTTTAAATTCATTGCTATTGATTGCTAGCTGAAGTAAATCATCCTCTTGCTGAACCTTTATCAGTGCGCTCTCACCTGGTGTGATACACAAAAGTTTTTCAACCAGCTCGTTGCTAATCGGGTAAAGCTGCTTAACATTTTTAAGGCCACTTAGCTGAAAGAGCTTTTTAGCAGCTTTATTAATCATTTCAACAGTACCATCCTTTTGGTAGGCAATGATACTAACATCGATATTTTGAACTATACTTTGTAAGTAATGAAAATGCTCCTCTTTCTCGGTTCTTACATCCTGAAAATCTTTTATAACATCATTAAAAGCCTTATTCAATTCATCGAATGAAGAACCCATACCCTCCATCTGGAATGAGCGAGTAAACTCGCTAAAACGAATTGATTCTAAAAAGCTTGCTAGATCTCGATTGGTTTTATCAATATATTTGAAAAGAGCATAAAGCTGAATAACAATAAATGCACCTATAAGTACTGGGGTAATAAAAAACTCTTTCCAAGTATAAACGAGAAGAAAAATTGTAGTAGCAATTAAAAGTATTCTTATAATTGCGTTTACTCTAAAGTTTTTATAAATCATACTTTTCCATTCTACGGTATAACGATGTACGCGTTATGCCTAGCTCGTTAGCGGCTTGAGTTATATTTCCTTGAGCTTGTTTTAGCACCTTATTTATGATAGCTTTTTCAACCTCTTCAAGGTTATAATTATCAATCTCGCCTTCCGCCGAACCTGTTTGTTTTGTGGCAGAGAAAAAGAAATCGTCGGGTTGCAGTATATTTGAATCGCTCATTATGATGGCTCGTTCGACAGCATGCTGAAGCTCTCTAACATTTCCAGGCCAGTGATACATGTTTAATTTCTTTAGGCCATCGGGGCTTAAACTCGTTATATTTTTCTTGTATTTTTTCGAATAAATTTGAATGAAATGCTTAGCAAGCACTGCAATGTCGCCTTGCCTTTCTCTGAGAGGTGGGAGATGAATTTCCACAGTATTTATCCGATAAAGAAGATCCTGTCTGAATTGACCCTCGGTTGTCATCTGGTTGATATTTATATTCGTTGCGCAAATCAACCGAACATCAATACTTTTTGATTTATTTGAACCTACTCTCGTAACTTCACGTCGTTCAATTACTGTGAGGAGTTTTGCCTGCATTGCTGGGGTGAGATTACCAATTTCATCGAGAAAAAGTGTACCTCCTGAGGCAATTTCAAATCGACCGGGCTTTTCCTTTTTCGCATCAGTAAATGCTCCTTTTTCATGCCCGAAAAGCTCGCTTTCAAACAGCGATTCAGCAATAGAACCCAGATCGATATTGATAAAAACTTCACCCGAACGTGGTGAATTACGATGAAGCGCTCTGGCAACTAGCTCTTTTCCTGTTCCGTTTTCACCTAGTATTAAAACGTTTGCATCGGTCTTGGCAACCTTTTGAATTATAGAAAAAACGCTTCGCATCTGCTCCGAATTTCCAATAAATTCATGGAATGGCTGGTCGAGAACCTCACTAATCTCCTGCTGTTTCATTTTAAGGGTATCGACCTCTTGCTGCGAATGCTTAAGTTTCATTGCTGCTGAAACGGTGGCAATAAGCTTCTCGTTTTGCCATGGTTTAAGAATAAAGTCGGTTGCACCTGCTTTTATCGCTTTTACAGCTTTTTCAGCATCACCGTATGCCGTAATAAAAACCACGATAGCTTTTGGATCGATGCTAAGCACTTTTTCTAACCAAGTAAATCCTTCCTGCCCACTGATTGCATCTTTGGTGAAATTCATATCCAACATGATAACATCATACGATTCCTTTGCCATTAATTCAGGAATATCCAATGGATTTGGTGTTGTATGCAGTAACTCGATATGAGGTTTAAGAAGCAGTTTAATTGCGAAAAGAATATCTTCGTTATCATCAACAACTAATATTTTGCCTGCTTTCTTTATCATGACCGTTGAAATTTTAATTATTAATGAATATTATAATATTTGTGGTGGCTGTATAACACGGTAAATATATTAAAAAACAATAACATTAGGAGTAGTTCTCTGTGTGCGATATCGAACAGGAAATGGTGCATAATCGAACAGCAAAGAACAGGATTTTAATAGATTAAATATGATAATTTGCTCGAAATCAGCAAACAAGAAAGTGTGGCATATTAACTGTTTAGAAGTTAACGAACCTGAAAATGTTTTTTGTGATGGATAAAGCGATTCAAAAAAAGAAATGGACTCTTAAAAAGATTCTTTGGATTTCTGGAACTACAGTAATTACAGTATTTATCGTGTATTATATTGCTTTTGGCGATAAAAGTTCAAAGTTAAATGTTGAAGTTGATAAGATAACCGTTGAGGAGGTTACCCAAGACCTTTTTAGAGATTACATAACGGTTATTGGAACTGTAGCCCCAATTCGAACTATTTTTCTCGATGCAACTGAAAGCGGGAGTCGAGTTGATGAAATTGTCCTGAAAGAGGGAAGTTTGGTTAATAAGGGTGATGTGATTGCGCGCTTTAGCAACACAGGCCTTATACTAGAAATTTCGAATAATGAGGCGGCTGTTTCGCGAAGTACGAATGAACTTCGAAATATTCGACTTCAAATGGAAAGGCAAACTCTCGACACCAAGAGCCAGCTACTTCAGTTTACATTCGATTTAAAGGAAAGAGAGCGTACCTATAGGAACAATAAGTTGCTTTACGAGCAAAAACACATATCAAAAGATGAGTTTGAGCGGTCGAAAGACGCATATGAACTAACCAATGAAAGGATAAGTCTATTTCGTCAAAGCGCAATGAAGGATTCCATATACAATCTAACCCAAATTAAAACGCTTGAGGAACAAGATGAGAGGATGCAAATTAACTCAAGAATTGTTCGTAAACGTTTGGAATCATTAGAGTTTAGAGCCCCAGTTACCGGCGAATTGGCTTCACTTAATCTTGAAATCGGACAAGTAATTGGTATGGGAACTCGTATGGGAACAATCAACGTACTTGATTCCTATAAGCTAAAGGTTGATATTGACGAACATTATATATCAAGAATTGTAAGAAATTTAACCGGAGACTGCGAATTTTCGAGCAAAAAATTTAATGGCGAGATAAAGACTATTTACCCTGAAGTTCGCAACGGTCGCTTTACTGTTGATATGGTATTTTCCGATTCAGTACCCAATAATATTCGCATTGGGCAAACCTCACGGATAAATCTTGAGTTGGGAGAATCTCAAAGAGCAGTTCTTTTAAGTCGTGGAGGTTTTTATCAGAGCACAGGTGGCCAATGGGTGTATGTAGTTGATCCATCGGGTAGCTTTGCAACTAAACGCAACATTAGAATAAATCGCCAAAATCCACGTTTTTACGAAGTGGTTGAGGGCTTAAATCCGGGCGAAAAGGTTATCGTTTCGAGCTACGATAATTTTAATAATGTCGATAAACTGTTACTAACGAAATAAAATCCATATAAAATTAACGAATCATAATAATTACTACAATGCTTAAAACTCAAGAATTAGTTAAGGTTTTTCGTACCGAAGAGGTTGAAACCACTGCATTAAATAAAGTTAACCTTGAAGTGAAACCTGGTGAATTTGTAGCCATCATGGGCCCTTCAGGTTGTGGAAAATCGACTCTATTAAACATCATTGGATTATTGGATAATCCGAGTGGTGGCGAATTTTACTTCAACGGGATTGAGGTTTCAAAATTCAAAGAAAAGCAGCGCACAAATCTAAGGAAATCGAATATTGGTTTTGTTTTTCAGAGCTTTAACCTGATTGACGAGCTAACGGTATTTGAAAACGTTGAACTTCCTTTACTTTATATGAACGTTCCTTCATCTGAACGCAAGAAAAAGGTTGAAACAGTTCTGGAACGCATGAAAATTTCTCATCGCAAGAACCACTTCCCACAGCAACTATCTGGTGGTCAGCAGCAAAGGGTTGCTATTGCCCGTGCGGTTGTTGCAAATCCTAAGCTAATCCTTGCCGATGAGCCAACCGGTAACCTCGACTCTGCAAATGGTGAAGAGGTTATGGAGCTACTAAGTGAATTGAACCGCGAAGGAACAACCGTTGTAATGGTAACACACTCACCAACAGATGCTGAAAAGGCGCATAGAATTGTTCAGCTATTCGATGGTCATATAGTAACCGAAAATGTTAAGAAAATGCTATAAAAATATATTATCAAATTATACTATATTTTATAAAAAATATCAAACTAAAATTAAAGAAAGGGCTCTACTATGAAAGAGATATGCATACCAATTTCGAATCTTGGAGAAGATGAAATAGTCGATGTAATGGTTACCATTGGCGGTAAAAAAATGAGCTATAGCTTCGGAGTAGAATCCTTTCCTTGGAGCGTTAGCTCCGAGAAAAGCATAACCGATGATGATACATTACACGCAACATTTGATCAAATTAATCAGCTAAGATTCTCGCTTGATAGTTATGACAAAGGCTGGGAGTTAATTCAGATATACACTCCCCGAGCAGGCGCATCGCATATACAAGTTCTTTACCGAAAGAAAAACGGAAACTAAAAAAGACGATTATGAAGCTAAATCACCTTGTTATCATTCTAGCCATTGTGCTAGTGAATGTTGGGTTTGCAAAAGCTGAAAAGCCAACCTCGATTAACCCTCAAACACAACTAGCGAAGTCTGTGGTTGAGGTTGAAGAACCAACAGGTGCTTTAACTCCAATCGGTGAAAAAATTGAGAAACATGATTTGGAGCCGACATTTAACAATTCAAGTTTATTTGATTCGGGCAACTTGAATCTAAGTTTTCAGCTTAATGATCAACCCGACTCAATCGATTTTAGCGTAATTGAATATTACATAAAGCATGTAATGCCCTTTGATAGAAAAGTTGATTCGAAGGAGGTTGATTTATTAGAGATTCTTTAAACCTAGTTGAATTAAATTCAGATAATACTCATTGCAGATAAAACAAACCATGGAACGATTTTTAAAATATACCTTAACTGCTTTAGCTATACTTTCAGCCACTTCAACGTTTGCACAAAAGAGATGGACCTTGGAGGAGTGTATTACCTATGCCCTGCAGAATAACATTCAGATAAAAAGAGAGGTATTGCAAACGCAGAAATTTAAGAAGGAAAAGTTAGGAGCATATATGAGTTTTACTCCAACATTAGGAGCTCAGTTTAGTCATGGATTTCAGAATGGTAAGTATTATAGCACTATTGTTGGCGGTTTTGTAACGAATGAATCCCAGGAGGGATCAGGTGGAATTGGTGGTAGTTTCGATCTATTTCAAGGATTAAGCAAATGGAACTATTTAGCCCAAACAAAATTTGATCTATTAGCATCACTTGAAGGAGTTGAGGAGCTTAAGAGAAATGTTTCTCTTAATATTGCTGCAAAGTATTTAGAAGTTTTATATGCAAAAGAGAATTATAATTTAGCGCTTAATAGAGTAGGTATTTCTGAAAAACAAGTTGAGAGTTCACAGCAGCAAAATGACCTTGGGAGAATCTCAAATGCTGATTTTTTACAAGTAAAATCTCAGGCAATTGCTGAGAAAGTTCAATTAACTAATGCTCGAAATACTCTTGACATGAGCACTCTTGAACTTGCTCAGATGCTCGAGTTGCAGTCAGTTGATGGATTTGAATTAGTAACTGACAATATTGTTGTACAAAATGATACTGTAAAACTTGGTGTTAAACAGTACTATGAAGAAAGCCTTGCAACAATGCCATCTATCCGAAAGGCAGGCTATAATCAAAAAAGTGCCAATAAACGATATTTAGTTGCCCTTGGAAATGCTCTTCCAAGTGTATCATTAAGTTATCAAATGGGTTCTAATTATAGCAATCAAGCGGCATTAAGAGATACCAGTGGTAAAATAACAAGTAGGTATCCAAATTATTCATACCAAACCCAAGCAAAAGATAATATTCGAAAATATGTATCACTAGATATTACCATTCCAATTTTCGGAAAACTTCAAAACTACATTAGGATTAGTAAGGCTAAGATTGATAAACTGGATGCCCAGTATGCTGTAGAGGAAGCCGAAAAGAATTTAATGAAAAGTATTCAACAGGCTTACGCTGATGTTAGAGGTAGCTATAGTAGTTTCCAATCCATGAGTGAATCGGAAGCGGCATTCAGTGAGGTTTTTGAAACAAGCAAAGAGAAATTTAACCTTGGAATGATAAATGCTGTTGATTATGGAATTGCTCGTAATAATTATATAAAGGCTCAAGGAGATCTCCTTCATGCTAAATACTCGTATTTATTTAAACTCAAAATACTCGATTTTTATCGGGGAATCCCAATAACCCTGTAGTTTTTGCAGGTTTATTTTGTAGGTTAGTTTATGGTTTGTTTTAACCCCGGGTGTGGTTCCCCGGGGTTAATTTTTTGAATCAAAAAAACATGCTATTTTTGTTCTCAAACTAATTAACCAATAAAGCATATTATGAAAAAATATTTAACAGTTCTAGCATTATTATTCATTGCTAGCACAACCTTTAGTCAGGTATTTAACACAGGTCAAACCCTTAAACCCAAGCAATTTTCTCTGGGCTTAGAACCCGCGATTATGATGAATGGCGGATCAGAATTTATCATGTTTCTTCATGGTGGATATGGAATTAAGCAGGGAATCGATTTCTCGGCAAAGGTGGGTGTTCTAGGACCATTGGATTATTTTGGCGCAGATGTTGAGTTTGCTTTACCACATAGAATGTCATTTACTGTGGGAGCGCATCAGTTCGGGGACTTTGGTTTGGATGGCACGTTGAATATTACATTCCCAATAAAGAGTGATGTTCGTTTTTCAACAGGACTCGATTCTGATATCAATTTCAATAAGGATAAAACGAGAATTCTACTTTGGCTACCACTTGGGCTTGAAATTGGAATTAAAAAGAATATGAGTTTTATTTTTGAGGCAGAGATTGGACTAACTGACCCAGCCTATCATTTTATTGGTGGAGGGTTGAATTTTTATTTATAAAATCATTCTTTAAAAACTCAAAAAGCCAATTTTAAGGGCTTTTTGAGTTTTTAGCAGTGGTTAATTATATCGGCGTGCAATTAATTTACTGTTGTGTTCAGTTAATTATTTCAAAACAAATAAGCACTGCTGTATTAGTGTACAACAAGGTTTATTTTAACAAATTTTGCGTTCTGTTATTCTATTATTATTGCATTATCATAATCCTCATTAGTAATATTATATTGGAATTTAAACCAATATTCATTTTCTAATCCACTATCATAACCATTTAATTCTAAAATATTTCTGGGTTTTCCATCTTCTTTTCTATAAATTAATCGCTTAGCATTATCAAAAGTTATATATGCAGAATCAGCTGGCAAGTTAAATGCATTTCCTGGAATTCGGTTTATATATTCATACTTAACTTCAGAGTTTGGATTTAAAGCAACCAAAGAGTCTTTCGGTATATTATCAAAATCTTTATAATAAATATCACTAGCGTACCATAAAAGTTAATAATTGTTCTTTGAAATTCTTGATAGATAAGGTTTGTAGGAGTTATTTATAGCGTGACGATTTGAAATGATTTTCATTTTTCCATTGCTTTGCTGAAAAATGAATCAAGGC
>JANYLA010000082.1 GCA_025361485.1 Bacteroidales bacterium | reverse complement strand
TGTAACCCGACCAGGCAGCAAACCAAAGAAATTGGTTGGTACTCCAAAGAGTTTTCGCACTTTATTCCCCTCATCGCTCAGTAGGGTATATGTAAGTCTATATTTTTCGGCAAATGCTTTATGGCTCTCAACCGATTGACCGCTAATACCTATTATTAGAGCATCTACCTCATTAAAGACCTCGAATTGATCGCGGAAATAGCAAGCCTCCTTTGTACAACCAGGACTATCATCTTTAGGATAGAAGTAAATGACGAGATTCTTCTTCCCTAGAATTGAGTTAATATCGAAAAGGGTTCCATTTTGGTCATTTAATGCGAAAGCAGGTATACCGCTTCCTATTTCAATTTTTTTCATATCGATGGTGTTAGTTGTTTGTGAATTACTGCTAAATGAAAAATAAAGTATAAATAGAATGAGGTAAACTATGAGATAAAAACGATAGAAGTTTCGAAATTTGATATAGCTTTTGTTTTCGGGATAAATATTACCGAAAATGGCTCTAAGTTCTTTCCAGAGTATTGGTTTGATGTTAATTATCCAGCTATCGGTTTGGTAAACCAACTTGCGGAATTTACTGCGGTAATAGGTTAGAGGTAAACCCCAAATTAGGAAGAGGATTAGCCAGATGTTATTAAGAAATATCATATCAATACATTTTAAAAAATAAACACAGAGTTCACGGAGTTGTGCACAGAGTTACACAGAGAAAAACCATTATACTTTATTTCTTTGGAAACCAAGGAATAAACGCGCTCGTTTTTTCGATGTATTCTCGGTATTGTGGTTTGGTATCCTTTAACGATTTTTCGAGCAAGGCAACTCCCGAAACTTTAATGATTAACGCTGTCATCAGGATTGAGCCAAGCAAAGGAATGTAACTTCCTGCTGCAAGACAGATAAACCCATAGCCCCACCAAACCGCTGAATCGCCAAAGTAATTGGGATGGCGGGTATATCGCCAGAATCCAGTATTTAAGATTTTTCCTTTATTGTTTTGGTTGGATTTGAATCGGGCTAATTGAAAATCACCACCCGCTTCGAATGAGATTCCGATAATCCAAAATGCAATTCCAATAAAATCAAGTATGCCCAAACTAATATTTTGTGAGTAGAACATAGCGCCCAAAAGGGGTGCTGAGATTAGCCACATCAATAATCCCTGGAGTAGGAATGTTTGAAAGAAGCTAATCCACCAATAACGATGCTCGCCATAATTCTTGCGGAATTGAGCATACCGAAAGTCTTCCCCTTTTCCAATATTACGCCATGCAAGGTAAATTGATAATCGTAAACCCCAGATTGCAACCATAATAAGTAGTAAAATCTTACGAGTACTAATTCCATCGGTGTTGAGGTAGAAGAACAGTACTGAAACCACAAATCCGAATCCCCAAAAAAGGTCAACAATGCTTACGTTTTTCAGATAGATGCTAACAAGCCAAAGGGTTGTCATGATTAGCATTATCAAAAGCAATGATTCAAGGTATATCTGGAAAAAAGTCATAATAGTTATCTTTAGTCAAACATAAATGCCACAGATGCCGCACCAATTCCTGCATTTGCACCAATCACTGGTGAGATGTTTACAACTGATTTTGGTTCCTTGCCAGTTAAAAGCTTCATCTTATCTGTATACCATTGTGCACCCTCATCGTTATTGGCATGGAGAACAATATAGTTCCAAATATTTTTCTCTTTACTAATCTCTTTGATATGCTCCATTACCTTCTCCATGTTCGATTTTTGGCTATAGGTTTTTCCGAACACCAATGATTTTCCGTTTTCATCCATAGAAACAATTGGGTTGACATTGAGCAGTTTTGCAATTAATCCTTTAAAATGTGAAACTCTTCCCCCTTTGACCATGTATTTTAGAGTTTTTACGCTAACGAAAATTCGTGAATCGGCAACCCACTTTTCGGCCATTTCAACAATTCTATCGTGTGATTGCCCTTCATCAATTGCTTGGGCAATACGAAGTGTAATTAATCCTAATGCACCTGATAAGTTCTTGGAGTTAATAACTGATATGGGTTTATTAAACTCCTTGCTTATTGCCTGAGCAGCCTTTTGGCTGCTATGGAAAGTCCCGCTGAACTTGTCGGTTAAGTGAACAGCTATAATTGAATCATAGTGCGATGCAAGGTGTGAGTATAGGTTAATAAATGCCTTTTCGTTAACCTGAGCTGTCTTTGGAAAGTCCTTGCTTGTATCAAGCAAGTTGTAGAAATGTTCAGGTTGAATGGTGACCTTATCGAGATAGCGATTATCGCCAAAGTTGATATTTATTGGCAACATGTTAATTTGATATTGGTCGATTAACTCGGTTGATAAATCACAGGTAGAATCGGTCACCAATGCGATTTTCCATTTACGGTTGTAAATCGCTTCGCTCTGCCGAACCATATCATCAGCTTTTTGAAAGGTTATGGTTCCAAAATCTTTTAATTGAAAAAACAGATCGGCAGGTGAATCGGTATGTATATGTATCCTTTTTGTTTTATCAGAACCAGCAATTACGAGTGAGTCGCCAAAGGATTTAAGTACCTCATTCAGCGAATGAGAATCGATGGTTACATTCTTAAGAATGGCCTCAGTGCAGAAACGATGAGTAATCTCTTCAGAAGTATGGTCGTCAATACCCGAGAATAGCACAATCTCTGTTTTAGATTTAAGAAGATGTCGAAGGTCGCTACTAATAATGAATTCAATAATTCCCTCGATAAAAAGCACAAATCCTTTTGCCCCAGCATCAACAACATTATTCTTTGCAAGTACAGCAAGTTTTGCTTTGGTCTCGAATAGCGATTTTTCGAGTACAGCCTTCGATTTTATTAGTAGCTGATTAAAATCGGGTGATAATTTTCGGTTATCGTAGATAAAATCAGCCCAATCCTTAATAACGGTCAGCATCGTTCCCTCAACAGGGTTTGCAACAGCCTCGTAAATGTAGCGAACTGAATTTTTAATGCTTTCGGCAAACTGATTTATGGTAATTGTTCTATGATTACCTGTTTCGTTGCTAAGCCCATACATGAACTGCGCGAAAATAATCCCTGAGTTACCTCGAGCGTTGACAAGTGTGGCCTCTGCAATTAAATCGGCAGTAATTTTGTATGATTTATCTGGATGAATCGAATCGATAACAGCACGAATTGTTGAAGCAAGGTTAGTTCCAGTATCCCCATCGTTTACAGGGAATACGTTAATCTTATTCAGCTCAATTTGATTTTCTAGAATTTTTTTGGCACCTGCAATAAAGGTGTAGTATAATCTACGTCCGTCAATCTCTGATAAAGTGGTGTTTTTCATAAATCAAATATATTAAAGGCAATTAGTTAACTTTTTCCTAGCCAGAACACCCTCCAATCGTTGTTTGATTTAAAAAGGGCAATTGTTGCATAAAGACATGTTGCGAAATTTCCCAAAATCATAAATACTACTACCCAAACAACAGCAATATGCTTTTTTTGTTCACGAAATAGCACCCAACCGCTAAACAAAAAGAAGCCAATGTAAACATCAATTAGACTTACATGGCCCCAAGCAATCGATATTATTATGCTTCCCTCTTTAAAGAAATCACCATAAATAAAACCATAAGCCAGAGTAAGGAACATTATAATAGTTCCAATTATTGCAAAGATTTTTGCTGTTCTCATATTAATCTATTTAAAAAACTCAAGGTAAGCCTTTATTGATTTTGCTCAAAATATTTTTGGCCTAAAATGATTAAACAGAATATTTCTAATACTTAGTATTACTCTTCTTTCATACCAAGTTCTATTGATAGCCAAACTGGCAAGAAATACTTTTGAGGCTATAAATCTTAAACTTTTTCTAATATGAATAGATTTTTCAAGGCTATTGCAGGAGTGGCTCTATTTGCATCAATTGCTGTAAATGGTTTTTCGCAGGATGAATCGCCAGTTCAACTTGGGGCAGATGTTATGAGCCGCTATGTATGGCGTGGAGTTAACCTTGGGGGGAGTAGTCCAAGTTTGCAACCTTGGATTAAATACAACATGAAAAGCAAGGACTCAAACCATACACTTTCGCTAGGAGCATGGGGTGCTTATACTTTTTCGCAAACTTCCAACCAAGAGGTTGACCTTTATCTAACCTATACTTTTAAGAATGTTATCAGCTTAACGATAACTGACTATTTCTTTCCAGAATATTACACTTCCGATAATAGAAACAATTTCTTCAATTTCGATAAGGATAGCACATGCCATGTTTTTGAGGGAGTTATTAGCTTCAACGGAACTGAAAAGATTCCATTCACATTCTTATTCGGCATGAACTTTTATGGCAACGATGCTCGAAAAATCAAGAGTGATGGTAGCGCTGGTAATATTTTTATGACCAAGTATGTGGAATTGGGCTATAAGAAGAATATCAAAGGAGTTGATTTTAATGCATTTGTCGGAGCAGCATTGGATAAACCGGATTCAGACAAAGGAGAACTTGGATTTTATGGGAATAAGACTTCAGGAGTTATAAATCTTGGCTTAAAAGTATCAAAATCAATCCAAGTATCTGATAAATACGCATTACCTATTCAGGCTTCAATTATTACAAATCCTGAGGCAGAAAATATTTTTATGGTTTTCGGAATTTCATTTTAATAACTAAAAAATAAATATAGCTATGTTAAATTCAATTTTACTTCAGGCAACCTCAGTAATGGATACAGGTTCAACAGGGTTTATGCTTCTTGCAACCAGCCTTGTTATGCTTATGACTCCGGCGCTTGCTATGTTCTATGGTGGTTTGGCCACAAAGCGAAACATTCTTGCAATTATGATTCAGAGTTTCGTTTCACTTGGTTGGACAACCGTTCTGTGGGTTATTTTTGGCTACTCACTCTGCTTCAGCGGTGGTGATGGTGGCATTATTGGCAACTTCGATAAGGCATTCCTTGCAGGAATTGGCATGGATACGCTTTGGGCTGGTAATGGTAAAATTCCAGAGTTTGTATTTATTGCTTACCAGATGATGTTTGCTATTATCACCCCTGCGCTTATTACAGGTGCTTTTGTAAATAGGGTTTCTTTTAAGGCTTACTTTATTTTCCTAACTGTTTGGCAGATTTTTGTTTACTATCCATTCGTTCATATGATTTGGGGTGGTGGACTTCTTGCTCATTGGGGAGTACTTGATTTTGCAGGGGGTATTGTTGTTCACGCCACAGCAGGTTTTGCTGCTCTAGCTGCAGTTTTCTATGTTGGTGCACGTGTTGATAAAAATTCAACCCCCAACAGTATTCCTTTGGTAGCCATTGGTAGCGGTTTACTTTGGTTTGGATGGTATGGTTTTAATGCAGGTAGCGAGGTTCAGGTTGATAATGTAACCTCATTGGCTTTCCTAAATACCGATATTGCTGCTTCGTTTGCTACTGTTGCTTGGTTAGTGGTTGAATGGATAAGAGAACGCAAACCTAAGTTTGTTGGACTTTTAACGGGTTCAATAGCAGGTTTGGCAACCATTACTCCATGCGCAGGTTTTGTACCACTTTGGGCATCTCCATTAATTGGTATTGCTGCTGGTTTGGTTTGTTACCTAGCCGTTCAGTTTAAGAACAAAATGAAATGGGACGATGCATTAGATGTTTGGGGCGTTCACGGAATGGGAGGTGTTCTTGGAACTATTCTCTTGGGTGTATTTGCATCAAAAGCGGTGAATACAGCTGGTGC
>JANYLA010000057.1 GCA_025361485.1 Bacteroidales bacterium | reverse complement strand
TGCACCGATTGATTCTTCGATTATTTCATCGGGTTGGTCGAAACGGATAGCCTTTGTAGGACAAACAATTTCGCAAACCTTACATTTACCTGTATTGTAATAGGTACAGTTTAACTTATCGATTACAGGCTTATTGGGAACTGCCTGTGGGAATGGAACGTAGATAGCAGGTCTGAAACCAAGGTTCTGCTCAAACTCGCTAGGAATTTTTTTCTTAGGACATTTTGTAGTGCATAAGCCGCAACCTGTACAAAGCTTCTCGTCGAGACTCTTTGACTTTTTGCGAATCTTCACCTTGAAATTTCCAATAAAACCTTCGAGCCCTTCAACCTCAGCATAGGTGTATAGAGTGATATTTGGGTGTTGAGCCACCTCAACCATTCTGGGAGTTAAGATGCACTGAGAGCAATCGAGCGTTGGAAATGTTTCAGATAGCTGAGCCATATGACCACCAATAGAGGGTGAGCGCTCAACCAAAATAACTTTATGTCCGCAGTTAGCTATATCCAAAGCGGCCTGAATACCGGCAACTCCACCACCAATCACAAGAGCCTTTTTGGTAACAGGAACTTTAATTGGCTGCAATGCTGCGTTCTTCTCAACCTTAGCAACCAATGTTCTAACAATATCAATAGCTTTTTCGGTGGTTGTATCATTCTTTTCATGAACCCAAGAGCAATGCTCCCTAAGGTTAGCCATCTCGCAGAGGAATGGGTTTAGCCCAGCATTCTCACAAGCCTTACGGAATGTTGGTTCGTGCATACGTGGAGAACACGCCGCAACAACAACCCCTGTAAGCTTTTTCTCTTTAATTGCTTCAATAACTAAATTTTGTCCTGGGTCGGAACACATATATTTATACTCGACACTATGAGCAACGCCTTTAAGTTTGCTAATTTCCTCAGCAACCTTTACTACATCGACTGTTGCGCTTATGTTTTCACCGCAGTGGCAAATAAAAACTCCTATTCGAGCCATTTTATATGAATTATTATGTTACTAATATACTTTAAGTGCCTTGAGTGCCTAAAGTACTTGGAGTGCCTAAAGTTTCAAAAGTGTCTAGAGTACTTGGAGTGCCTAAAGTTTCTAGAGTTAATTCTTCTAACTTTAAGTACTCAAAACTCTAAGTACTTTTATTTAACTTACTTCCAATTGATGTGAAAATCGCAAGTAGTTCATTGGCTTCTGTTAAAATTGATTGTATTTTCTTACTATCAATCCAATTTAATCGCTCAATAATTTCTAACCAATAAACTGTTTCACTTGCTTCGCTTTCACTTATTTTAATTTTATTCTTAAAATCTGCCTTACTCCTTGCACGATTTGCCTCTCTATAATTTGCACCAACACTTGTCCCTGATTTAGTAATCTGATATTTGATTACTTTACC
Source organism: Bacteroidales bacterium (assembly GCA_025361485.1). GTDB lineage: Bacteria > Bacteroidota > Bacteroidia > Bacteroidales > Tenuifilaceae > UBA8529. Next base: position 14,104 of record JANYLA010000057.1, on the reverse strand, counting down.
CTCTGGCATTTCGGGTAGTAAAGATGAAAGCTTGATAATTTCTATTGCAAACCTTTTTGTTCTTTCCTCAAGTTGTTTGCTAAACTCTTTGTTATCCATTTCTTTCAACTTTAATAGTACTTAAAGTACTTCGAGTGCCTAGAGTGCCTAAAGTTGGTTCTTCTAACTTTAAGTACTCGAAGTACTTTAGGCACTCGTAACTTCTTTCGGTTTTTCTTTAACCTTTTTGTCAACAACAGGTTCATCTTTTTTCTCAGGGAGATTCACAGCAACAAAGTGACGTTTAAACCCAACTTCTTTTTCGGTTAACCCAACTGCAAGTCCAATTGCTTGAGTTAAATAGATAACTGGAATGGTGAATTTATTCTTCCAATAGTTATTGATATCCCCACGGCGCATATCTAGATTTGAATGGCACATCGGGCAGGCAACTATTATTGCTTCAGCACCACGATATGTAGCATCTTCAATAATCTTTCCTGACAGCTTTGATACCATATCGGTTTTGGAAACCGATAATCCTGCTCCGCAGCATTCTACCTTATAGCCCCAGTCCAATGAGTTAGCACCAATTTTTCGCATTACAACATCCATCGATTGTGGATCTTCCGGACGATCGTATTTCAGAATCTTAGCCGGACGAACCATTAAGCAACCATAGTAGCAGGCAACATTATAGTTGAATTTCTTGGTAATTTTTCCTTCGAGTTTATCAACAATAAATTTATCGACAAACTGAATTACGTTCATGATATTGGTTGTTCCCTTGAACTCCATACCAATAATTTCGCTAACGCGATTTCTTAGTACAGGATCGTGAAGCAGTTCGTGCTGTGTAACAGCAAGACGACTGTAGCAAGCAGCACAAGGAACAACAACATCAGCAAGTCCATGTTTTTCGGCTAAAGCAAGAATTCTAGCAGGAAGTGATAAAGAGAGCTCCTTATTCATATTGTGAGCAGCGGTGGCTCCACAGCAGTTCCAATCGGGAACCTGCTCAAATTCTATATCAAATGCTTTGGCAAGTGCAAAAACAGACTCGTTATAATCTCTAGCTGAACCGTTCAGCGAGCAACCGGGATATAATCCTATCTTCATTTTTTATCCTCCTTGCTAACCTTTGTAAAAATGTTCGAAACGTTTTTGATTCCTTTAATTCGTTCAGGTATAAAATGAAGTTTCCCTCTTGAAATCATTCCTGGCATCAAAGTAATATCTTGGAACATTTTCCATGATCTCATCTTGTAATCGACAACAAGTCCGAACTCGAATAACCTTCCGGTATATTTAATCGAATCGAGGAATGATTTATGGAATGAAACTATATTTTTGGCTTTGGGATTAACCATTTTTCGGCGGATTGATTCCTGACGTAAATAATCCATCATTACAGGAATATCAACCTCCATTGGGCAGCGTTGAATACACATTTCGCAGCTTAAGCAAAGCCAAATTGTGTAAGACCTGAGAATCTTTTCTTCAAAAACAGGATCGCCTGTTTGTAACATTCTGAGAATCATGCTTGGAGGGTAATCCATATCGGCAGCTAATGGGCAGCCAGCGCTACACTTACCGCATTGATAACATCGTTGAGCATTCAGCTGGGTATTATGCCTTACTTTGCCCGCTAAAGAGTTATCTACTTCATGATGATGTGCTCCACTTGACATAGTGATGGAATATAATTAAGGGTACAAGTATAAAGAACATTCGGTTTTAATATCACGCTTTTTTTATGCTGAAAAACATGGAAATAGAAAATTCCTTTATTGAGCATAAAAAAATCCCTTAAAATAAGGGATTTTTTTTATACCAAAATCTGATAAATATCATTCTTGTGATTTCTTTAACAGTTTACTTTTCTTTATTCCATAGGTAAAATAAATTACCATTCCTATGGCAAACCATGCAATAAGTCGTAACCAAGTATCCAAAGGCAAAAAAGCCATCTGTGCTAAACAAATTACTGCTCCCAATGCTGGAAGCACTGGCACCCAAGGTGTTCTGAAAGGGCGAGGTAATTCGGGTCTAGTTTTTCTTAAAACAATTATTCCAACACACACTATTGCAAAAGCCAGTAATGTACCTATCGAGACTAATTCACCCAATAAAGTAATTGGTAAAACTCCTGCCAATATCATTGCAAAGGCACCTGTTATTAATGAACTTATATAAGGTGTTTTGAATTTAGGATGTACTTTAGAAAAAACAGGAGGAAGTAAACCATCCTTAGACATTGCATAAAAAATCCTTGGTTGACCTAATAACATTACCAAAATAACAGAAGTCAAACCTGCAATTGCGGCAATCTTTACAATTGGTTTTAACCATGTCATGCTACTTCCCATTGCATTTACGCCAACAGCCACTGGATCGGGAACATTTAATAATGTATAGCTAACTACTCCCGTTAAGACAAGTGCAACGGCAATGTATAAAAAAGTAGAGACACCTAAAGAACCCAAAATTCCTTTTGGCATATCCTTTTGAGGGTTTTTGGCTTCCTGCGCGGCTGTTGATACGGCATCAAATCCAATATATGCAAAGAATATTACTGCTGCTCCTCTAAGTATTCCGCTTATTCCAAACTCACCCCACTTCCCAGTATTTTTAGGTATAAAATCATGCCAGTTCTCTAGTTTAATAAAGGAAATACCAACGCCTATGAACAAAAGAATAACGCATACTTTAACGATTACCATAATGTTATTAAAGTTAGCCGATTCTTTAATCCCAATTACCAGAAGGGCTGTAAGTAATCCTATAATGACCATTGCAGGAACATTTAATAACCCATCAACCTGTGGTAAAGAATTAACATCAATATTATGGTTTGCTAAATATGTGACAAGTTGACTCGTTGATGCTTGCCAGCCCATGCCCGGAACCTGAATAAGATGTGTTCCAGGCGCAGCTGCGAATTGTGGTGCTATATGTATTCCAATATCATTCAGTAGACTAACAACATAACCCGACCAACCTACGGCTACAGTTGAAGCAGCAAAAAGATACTCAATGATTAAGTCCCAGCCAATAATCCATGCTAAAAACTCACCCATTGTTGAATAAGCATAAGTATATGCACTCCCAGAAATTGGAATCATAGAGGCAAACTCGGCATAGCACAAACCAGCGAAAGTACAGGCTATGCCAGAAATTATGAATGATAAAACGATCGCAGGACCCGCATAGTTAGCAGCAGCTTGTCCGGTTAAAACAAAAATACCGGCACCTATAATTGCACCAATACCCAATGTAGTGAGGTTAAGTGGCCCGAGTGTTTTTTTAAACCCATTCTCTTTATCTTCTGACTCCGAAAGGAGTTGTTGAATAGGCTTTGTTTGAAATAATCGATTTTTCATAGATTTGGGTGAGTTAATGTCAAATCACAATTTACCAATTTGATTATGTTTTAAAGATTGTAATAATTTTTTATGAAAAAAAATGTATTTTATCATTCTCAAAAATCTTCACAGGAAATTTCTATTGAGACTGCACAGACAAGTAAATGTTTAAAATCGTTTTATTATTTTTGAAACTTTTAAGGCATAAAATCTGTTATAATTAATTGAATTTGCTCAAATTTGTCGAGAGTAATTCTATTTTTGTATCAATTTGAAAAACTAATTGCCATGAAAAAGATCATTATTGTTGGAGTTTCGATAGTTATCGTTGTACTAATCGCTCTTCAATTACTTCGCCCTAAGCTTGCTGAAAGTTCTTATTTAAAAGGTAAAACGTTATTGGATTCATCGCGCTACACCGAAGCAATTGTATCTTTCGATAAAGCTATCTGGTTAAAGAAAACCCCAACCTATTTTAATGCAAGGGGTTTGGCAAAGGCAGGTTTGGCAAAGGATTCGATTGCTATCATAGATTATAGTAAAGCCATTGGGATGAATTCAACTGTGGCTGAATTTTTTCTAAATCGCGGTGTATCATACCGAAAATTAAAAAAGAACGAGAGCTCTTTGCAGGATATCAACAAGGCGATAGAACTTGACGGCAAAAATTCAAAAGCATACTACAATAGAGGATTATTGATGGCAACCCAATTGCGGTTTGATGATGCCGTGAAAGATTACAATAAAAGCATTGAACTTGACGGATCCAATGTCGAAGCTTTTTACAATCGTGGTGAATCCCGCTCACACCTGAACGATTTTATGGGAGCAATTAGCGACTACGATAAAATGATTGAGGGTTCGAATGGCACCGCCGATGCTTACAAGAAAAGGGGAGGGTTTAAATTCAGTATACAGGATTTTAATGGAGCTGAATCCGATTTTTCAAAGGCATCTGAATTGGATAAAAATGATAAGGAAATTTTTTACAACCTAGGACAGGTTAAGTATAACCTCAACAAGATGGATGAGGCTATTGAAAATCTAAATAAAGCCATTAAAATTGACAATAACTACGCTATTGCATACAGCGTTAGAGGTGGTTCATTCTTAAAAAAGAGCGATTTTAAGTCTGCAATAAAAGATTTCAATAGAACCATTGAGCTAAAGGGCGATTTTTATAAAGCTTACTATGGTCGTGGAATTGCTAAAGCCTTATCTCAAGATTACAAGGGCGCAATCGCCGACTTCACAAAAACCATTGAATTAGATAAAACATTTGCTCAAGCATACTACAACCGAGCGGTTTCAAAAGCAATACTTGGGAATCACCAAGATGCTTTGGCCGATTACAACTATATCATTGAGAAAGACCCTAAGTATTCTGAAGCATACTATAATCGAGGTGTTTCTAGAATAAACGTTAAAGACATGAAAGGTGGCTGTGAAGATTTTAATAAAGCGTTTGCACTTGGCTATAAACCTGCTGAACAGATGATACAAATTTACTGCGGAAAAGATGTAATTGTTCAGTAACTGGTTTGCGAGCTATTCACCAAAACCCTGTCTGAAGTATTAAAAGACAGGGTTTTTTATTTCATGATGAGTTGAAAAGTTACTTTATTTTAATCAAACTGTCGAACACCATTCTAAAGGTAAGCGACCAATCAAGTATTGATGATTTTGGGTCGTAATAGGTTTCGAATCTTCCACCTAAGCTGAAGCCTTTGGCTACTTCGACCGAATAAATAAGTTTTGCTGTAAGCAAATTCCTGATATCAGAATCAAACTCAGGTTTTACGGTTGAGTATGATCCAAACAGCTCCTCGCCACGCGGATTTACAAATTTTGATGAGTGCCAATATCCCAACTCTCCCCGAATTGATGAACTCTCAATAAATATTTTGGGATAGATTGCATTCCCATTTAAATACTTGCTCGATGGATTTGGCGATTTATCGGTTGAAAGAAATCCCGTGACCTCAATGCCAGAATTTGTGTCTTCAGATCCTACAGGAAAACAATAGGATAACCCTGCTGCTAAATTGATCATTGTATTTACATCAAGATGAGTGCTATCGATCTGCCCACCATGATGAACTCCGAGCCCGTATAAATTAATAGTTAAACCCGATCTATCTTTAAATGTGCTTGGTTTTATTATTGCTGCAAACCCCAAGGTAAAAACTTCTTGAAAAGGGCTGCCATTCTTTATGTACCGCTCCCAGTTAGTCCAGGAGTCGCCTCTAAAACGCTCCTTATTCGTAAGAAATTGAATCCCTGTTTCAGGTTGATTCGTAAATAATCGCTCGGGTTTCATCAACGGTTCAGGTAAAAAATGTAGCTGTTTGGAATGAATCGTTCCCAATACCATTTCAACACCATCAAACAGCTTAACCTCAAGGGTTAGCACGGGTATTATTCGTTCAACTGTATCGGCTCCTGCAAAATAGAGAGTATGAAATCCAGCGGAAAGACGTGTTTTTTTATTTACTTGATAACGAACCTGAGGCTGAATAAAAAAGCCTGGATAGGTGTAACCCTTTTTAATATTGCTAACAAATTCTTTATCGTCAAAAAAAGCAGTTGCGTAAGGGTTAAAGCTAAAAACCCCAGTATCACCAAGCTCTACCGATTGATGGGAATTATTCTTAACCCACAAATCTTGAGATTTTGCCGTTATACCTATTAAAACTAAAAAAGTAAAAGGGATCAGTTTCTTCATCTTCATAAAATTTGGCTAAAATTAGCTTTTTTTAAAATACTTAAGGATATTATTCAAAATTCACTAACCCAACGGTAAATAAAACCATCTAAAAAAATTATACATTTGAGCCATAAAAACAAAAACCTATAAATTATGCAGTCAATTGATAGTAAAACATACCATAAAATCAACAACATGTTCGGTTGGTTTGCATTTGCCGCAGCCGCTATTGTTTATCTGTCTACCATGGAGCCAACCGCGAGTTTTTGGGATTGCGGTGAGTTTATTGCTAGCGGGAACCGCCTTGAGGTTGGACACCCTCCCGGAAGTCCAATATTTATGCTGATTATTAGGCTTTTCACCATGTTTGCCCCAAGCAAGGAGTTAATCCCAATATTTGCAAATGCCATGTCGGCGTTAGCCAGCGCCTTTACCATTATGTTTTTATTTTGGACTATTACGCATCTAGCCCGTAAGGTTGTTAATAAAACCGATTCATTCACTCCTTCGCAGCTAATTATCATCATTGCATCGGGTTTTATCGGTGCGCTTGCTTATACTTTCTCCGATACATTCTGGTTCTCGGCCGTTGAAGGTGAGGTTTATGCATCCTCATCACTATTTACGGCATTGGTATTTTGGGTAATCCTTAAATGGGAGAATGATGCCGACTCACCCTATGCAAACAGATGGATAATTCTAATTGCATACCTAATGGGCTTATCCATTGGCATTCACCTTTTAGGTCTACTTGCAATACCTGCAATAGTGATGGTTTACTACTTTAGGAAATACGAGGTAACAAAATGGGGCGTTATTAAAGCTCTATTGGTTGGTTTCTTTCTTCTTTTAGCATCGCTTGCTATCGTTATAAAAGGGTATGTTGTAATAGCATCTAAGATTGAACTACTATTTGTTAATGGTTTCGGACTACCCTATAATTCTGGTGTCCTATTCTATATAGCGCTTGTTACCGGGTTGCTAATCTATGGGATAATCTATACTCACAAACAGGGCAAAGTAATTGCAAATACAATTTTGCTTGGGTTAACTGTAATGCTATTGGGTTACAGCTCCTATGCGTTAACGGTTATTCGTTCATCAGCAAAACCGCCAATGAATCAGAATGCTCCTGATAATATGTATTCCCTCCTTTACTACCTTAATCGCGAGCAGTATGGCGATAGCCCATTAATTTACGGGCAATCGTTCAATGCTCCTGTTGTAGGAACAGAAGAAGGCGCACCATCCTATATTCCAAAGGATGGGAAGTATATAGTCGCCGGTCATAAAACAAATTATAAGTTTGATGAACGGTTCATGTCTGTATTCCCAAGGATGTACAGCAACGAGCCAAACCATGTAAAAGGGTATAAACAATGGACTGAATACTCCGGAATTCCAATACAACTGCAAAACAATAGCGGTAAAACCGAAACTCGATATGTTCCAAAGTTAACAGACCAAATAAAGTATTTTTGGAAGTATCAGATGGGTTTTATGTACTGGCGATACTTTATGTGGAACTTTGCGGGTAGGCAAAATGATTTACAAGGAGATGGTAATGTATTAAAGGGTAACTGGATTAGCGGAATTCCCATTATCGATAATACAAGGCTTGGACCACAGGACACTTTACCTAAATTTTACAAGAACAATAAAGCACAAAACAAATATTATCTACTTCCACTAATACTTGGTATTGCAGGGATATTCTACCTATACAAAAGAAATCAAAAAGATTTTTGGGTAGTTACCTTGCTGTTTGTCCTCACCGGATTGGCAATTGTTGTTTACCTCAACCAAAAACCATTCGAGCCCAGAGAGCGCGATTATGCCTATGCTGGCAGCTTTTATGCTTTTGCTATATGGATTGGGCTAGGAGTTTTAGCTCTTTACGAAGTATCAAAAAAATGGATTAGCGACCGAACCGCTGCAATCGGAAGTAGTGCGATTTGTTTGGCTGTACCAATTATTATGTGTAGCCAGAACTGGGATGATCATAATCGTTCGGGACGATACACATCGGTTGATTTTGGATACAATATGCTAATTGGTTGCGCGCCAAATGCAATTCTTTTTACTTATGGCGATAACGATACCTTCCCGCTTTGGTACAATCAGGAGGTTGAAGGGGTTCGTCAAGATGTTAGGGTTTCAAACCTAAACTATTTAAGGGGCGATTGGTATATTGATCAAATGAAACGGCAAGCCTATACTTCGGATGCATTACCGTTAACCATGACCCACGATAAATATTACTCAGGAAAACGCGATTATGTTCTTGTTTCCGAGCAAATAAAGGGAGCGATCGATCTAAAGCAAACTATTTCATTCATTCTTAGCGATGATCCCGTTTCGCAGGTTCAGTCGCCTTATAATGAAAAAGATAAAATCTGTTTTATTCCATCAAATATTCTTTTCCTCACTGTTGATAAGGATAAAGTAATTAAATCGGGTACGGTCAGGCCTGAGCGAGCCAATGAAATTGTAGATACTATGGCTTGGAAAATCAAGGAAGATGTTATCATGAAAGAGGGTTTGGTGGTGTATGATTTATTGGCTACAAATAATTGGGAACGCCCAATATATATGGGCACAACGGTTAGTAACGATTCTTATCAAAACCTTGAAAGATATTTTCAGCTGGAAGGCATGATGTTCCGCATTGCTCCTATTGAATCGAAATCAGCTGATTATGATTTTGGCAAAGTTGATACAAAGCTGATGTACGATAATATTATGAATAAGTATCGATTCCGCAGCATTGCCAACCCAAATGTTTACCTCGATGAAAACAATAGCCGAATCATCTCAAACTATCGGAGTATTTTTGCCCGACTTGCAAGTGGTTTGATTGACGAAGGGAAAAAGGACTTAGCTTTAACAGTATTAAATCGCTGTATGGAGGTAATTCCAGTAAAATGCGTTCCTTTTAACTACTTATCTTTATCAATAATTGAGAACTACTATAAAGCGGATGCAAAGGATAAAGGCATAACCTACTCTAAAATTATGCTTGATAATTCTACTGAACAAATCAGGTATATTCTAAACTTATCAAAAAAGGATATCAAAATTTTAAACAACGAGATTCAGCTTAACATGGCAGTCATTCAGGAGCTTTATAGGCTTGCCGATAAGTATGAAAAAGGTTCACATTTAAAAGAAATCGAAACAATTTTTGGTTCGCTAGCAGCGAGGTTACAATAACAACTGGAGCATGATAAATTTAAGTCCTCCAAAGTTTTTTCAACGCCTTTTCCCTTCCTTCATTTGGACTTTCCCAAATGAAAAGGAAGGGGTTTTTTTAACCTTTGATGACGGACCAACTAATGATTTAACGCTATGGGTTCTGGAACAGCTGAAGCGATACGATGCCAAAGCCACCTTTTTTGTCCTTGGCAAAAACGTTGAGCTCAACCCCGAAATATATAAGCAAATTGTTGCCGAAGGGCATAAAATTGGAAACCATACATACAGCCACCAAAAAGGTTGGGCAACCGAAACAGGGCAGTACGTTCAAGATGTTGATTTTGCCAACGGATTTGTAAACAGCAACCTTTTCCGCCCGCCATACGGTCGGATTAAGCCATCGCAAATTAGAATCCTAAGCAAGCGATACAAGATAATCATGTGGGACGTTTTAAGCATGGACTACAGCCGAAGGGTTTCACCTCGCCGCGTGGTGAACAACGTGGTAAATCATATTCATCCTGGGGCAATCATCGTGTTCCACGATTCAAAAAAAGCTGAACGAAGTCTTAGATATGCACTCCCAAGAGTGCTCGAAGCCATATCGCAAAAAGGTTTGAAGTTTAAATCAATTGAATAGAAAGCAAACTCTCACGATTGCCTAGTGCCTATTACCTAATAATCCTATTGCCGTGTTTCTTAATATAAACCGTGTAAAACCATATCAATGGTCGCATTGGAAAGTAGAGGAAGAAAAGTCTGTCGGGTAACCGCACCATTTTCCAATCGTTAAAGGTTGGCTGTAGAATTGACCAACAGTTTAATTTATAGATAAATCCTTTCTTCAGCCTCATTTTATAAATTGGCAATCGAAAGCGTGTTAACCCACGCGAAAGCGTTAACTTCTCTTCGCTAATTATTGCCGTTGCAGCATGAATTACAATACCTTTTACCGATTTTGCTGATTTCTCATCAACAGGATAGCTTGTTCCAAAAAACAGATTTGCTAACATTATCGCTTGCAGTATTGGTTTTTCGTTATTATTCTTTTTTGCATTGATCAAAACACCATCAAGGTTAGCCAAATTCACATCCAATATCTGAACAATATCTCTTAACCAAAGTAATCGAAACCATTGGTGAGTTGACCCATGCAAGCATAAAAATTCAAAGTTTTGAGCTGGCGATAATACCCTAATCGGCTTTCCTGCAATAATTTGTTCTTGACTATCAGCAAATACGCGTTCGGTTGTTATTGGCAACAAGCTTGTTTGGGATAATAATCTCCAATGAACTTCGATTAGAATCCCATTTTGTGGATTTCTATAGGCCACTTGATTTTTATGCCTTTGATAAAAACTCTTTTGCTTCCTCGACAAAGAGAAATCAGGGTAAACCATTCTATACCCTTCGCTAAGCAGTATCCCATCTACCTGTTCAACATGCTCGGGAAGAACAAGCATATCGATATCCCGTGAGGGTCGTAAGGCAACATCACCATAAATTTGGTCTGATAAAAACGGTCCCTTTAGCAAGATATTAGAAACTCCATGCTGATTAAATAAACTCGATAACCTTACTCCCTCCGAGGCAAGCCTTAGCACGTGCTCGGTTTGTAAAAAGTATTTATCTTTTAATTCGGATGGAATATCAGCTGAGATTGAAGATGATATCTCCTTAATACTTTTATACAGATGTGGCAGCAACCGATGCCGCTCGCTCAGCGCAATAAGCCTTGTCCAATTAAATGGTTTTGCAAGCAAGAGCTTCGCTTCCGCAATGTTCTCGTTATTATGCTGACCACATAATAGCAGTAGCAATCGTTGTTCAGAGTTTAGGTACGTAAGAAGGTGTGCTCGGTTTTTAATAACCATCGGTTTACTCAGTTACAAAAAGTCAAAGTTAAAAAAATCAATAGATACAAATCCCCTCTTAATCCTTTTTGCTCCTAGATTTCCAAAAGAATCCTTACATTTGCTAATACTCATGCCGATAAAAGAAACTCAACTATTTAATCCAATTTGATTAAATCATATACATATAGCGCATTCGGTTTGATAATCAGCTCCGAGTTTGAATGCCCCGAGCTAATTACATCTTCTGGAGAACCTGATGTTTCTGTTCGCTTTGGCGCTGCCCCTTTGTCGCTTATGAATCCTTTATTCTCGGGCGTTCGTTTTCAAACAAGCGGTCAAGAATTTCTTCTTACCGTCGATAAAATTGCCCGTTACTATGTTGAAAATGGGAATAGCATAACCATTGACGTTTCTCCAAATGCTGAAATCGAAGAAGTGCGTCTTTTTCTTCTTGGTTCTGCCTTTGGTGCTCTTATTCATCAACGCGGTTTACTCCCTTTTCATGGAAGTTCGGTAAAAATTGGCGCCTCAGCGATTATTCTTTCAGGCGTTTCTGGTGCAGGTAAATCAACCCTTGCAGCTGCATTTCGAAAAAAAGGGTATCAAATTCTTTCGGATGATATTAGCGTTATCTCTTTTTCAAACGATGGATTACCAATTGTTCATCCAGGTTACCCGCAGATGAAGCTCTGGACGGACTCTATTCAAAAATTAGGCGATGATCCGTCCAGCTATTCTCAAATCAGAAAGCGAATCGAAAAACATAATATTCCAATAGTTCAAAGTTATTGGAATCAGCCTTTACCTCTCAATAAAATATTTATTATCAACTCAAGTAACCTTGGCGAGTTAAAAGTTGAATCGATAAAAGGTATTGAGAAGTTTAGCATGCTAAAAACGCACACCTACCGTGCTAACTTTGTTGCGGGTGAACAGATGCATACAAAACATTTTAAATCATTTGAATCGATAGCAAAGCATATTGATGTGTGTAGGTTAACTCGTCCATCAGGAAATTTTTTATTTGATGAATTGATTAATATAATACTCGATAATTTGAATGGATGATTTAAAAAAAATAGTTTGGTTGGCATCCTACCCAAAATCGGGGAATACTTGGTTTCGGGTATTCCTTTCCAACCTATTATCCAAAGAGAATCATCCTGCCGATATCAATAACCTTTTTTCTACCCCAATTGCAAGCAATCGCGAGCTATTTGATGAGGCAACCGGGCTTTCATCATCCGACCTTACACCCGAAGAGATTCACAATCTTCGACCCGGAGTATACGAATATGCAGCGCGTTATAGCAATGAATTACTCTTTCAAAAAGTTCATGATGCTTGGCTTTTAACCGAAGCAGGAGAGCCAATGTTTGATAAAAAAGTAACCCAATCAACCATTTACTTTGTCCGAAATCCGTTGGATGTTGCTGTTTCATTCTCAAATCATCTGTCAAAATCGCTCGATGCAACTGTTCAAATAATGGCCGATGAAAATTTTGCATTTAGCAGCAAGCCCAACCGGCTTCATCTTCAGCTACAACAAAGGCTACTTTCTTGGAGTAGCCATATTCAAAGTTGGGTTGACCAATCGGAGCTATCGGTTCATGTTATTCGATACGAGGATATGAAAACCGATACCTTTAACACTTTTGTCAAGGCAACGAATGTTATTGGGCTTAAAGCATCCAATGAAAAGATTAAACGAGCAATTGCGTTCAGCGATATCAAGGAGATGCAAAAGCAGGAGGCTGAAAAGGGTTTTAAGGAAAAGCCGGCTAACGCTGAGTCATTCTTTCGGAAAGGAATTGCGGGTTCGTGGAGAACAGAGCTTCCCGAGAATTTAGTCAAACAAATTTGTAACGATCACCGTGAAATGATGCTGCGATTTGGGTACTTGGATGATAATGGAAACCTTCTATAAATAGATTAAACCACGGAGACACAGAGAGCATGGAGAAATATCATAATACTCTGTGAACCTCCGTGTTCTCTGTGCCTCTATGGTTAATATTATTCAACTAAAAAATACAATCTTCGTAAACCGCTGCATCTCCTCTTTTCCGGTAACGATAACCGATCCGCAACGCAACCACGCATGAGCAGTTAGCTTATTCACACCCTCCTTTGAAATTCCTAAATAAAGAGTTGAAGCGATTCCCTTGCGCTTGAGCAGATATTTTGCCGTTATTCCTTTTGCAAAACAGGTTATCCTCCATGGGGAATAGCGAGTAGTCCTTCGTATTGACTTTGCAACCCTACCAGCAATTATTCGATTTTCTTCGGGAATATCTGAAGGCGACTCAACGCCTTGTAAACCAATTCTTTTTAACACAAAACGCTTTGGAGTAAAGGCTAAAAGCAGACTAAATATAGTGGTTGTAAAATACGCAACAAAGAATCGATTTCGTTCTGAATATTCAACCTTAAAAAACCGAGTTAAAATAGTTTGCATAATTCTATTGAGGAATAAATAAACCCTGTATTATGAAAGTATAGGAAATCGGCGCTGCTTTCATAAGTGTCATCAGCGTTCAGTTATTTTTGTTGATGAAGAATTAGAAGTTTCTTCGCGTTCAGCTGGTTAAGAAATTCAAAAGTATCGGCTTCGCAGAGCTCACGGTCAACCTCAAACTCCTCGAGGAGAAGTTCAACGAGTTTATTCACCTCAATAGGATTCTCAATCAGCTCCCATATCCTGCTGCCAACAGAATCCAAACCAAAATACTCACCTTTTTCAATGCTCATCATAACCGTTTCTCCATCCATATTGGTGGACACCAGCTCCAGGCTACGCTGAATAATTGACTGATTGCTAATGAGGCTCATTAAGTTAATTTTTAACAAAGATAATTATTTATACTGATAGACCTGTAAGGTTTTAGAAACCTCTTGAATTTCAATGATGCTAATAAACATTCCCATAAAAAAACTGTTTGTACTTTTAATAGATTAATTACCTGTTTTTTTTACAATTGCATCCTTTTTGTAGATGAATA
>JANYLA010000018.1 GCA_025361485.1 Bacteroidales bacterium | reverse complement strand
GCCGATTAACTGGTTTTTGAGAATAAGCGGATATCGATAGAATTATAATTGCTGTAATGCTGATAACTACTGTTTTCATTTTATATACATTTTTTATTCGTAACGTAACGATTCAATCGGATCTCTTTCAGAAGCACGTTTGGCTGGCGATATACCAAAAATTATTCCAACAGCTGCCGATACACCAAAAGCCACCAACACTGATAATGGGCTGATAATGGTTAGGATTCCTGCAAAATGGGTAATAAGTTTTGTAAGAATAATTCCAAGAACAATTCCAATGAAACCACCTGTAACGCTAATCAATACAGCTTCGGAAAGGAACTGAGCAATAATATCGGCTTTTTTAGCACCAATGGCCATCCGGGTACCAATCTCTTTGATACGCTCCATCACCGAGGCAAACATGATATTCATAATTCCAATCCCTCCAACAATTAGCGAAATGCTTGCTATTGCACCAAGTACGATGTTGAAAATATCTTTTGTTCTTTCTTGCTGCTTTAGTAGAAGTTCAGGAACAGTTATCTCATAGTCTTTAACCTCAGCATGCCGGCGAAGCATCATTCTGCTGAGGATTTCAGTTGTATTATTGATGTCAGATGTTTCACTTACCTGAACGATAATTCTATCGAGTTGGTGATAGTTTTTGGGTGCTTTGGATTGGGTGCTGCCACCGAATGAAATCATCATTCCACCACCGAAAAACGTACCCGTTTCGGAAAACTTTTTTGAATTTACCAATGCCCTGTTCTGATATCGAAGAAGCATGCTCTTTGCCGGTAGGTATACATTGTCATTATAAACATTAACTCCAGCATTCTGCATACCGCTAACTGTTATTTCCGATTTTTTCAGAACGCCAATCACTTTAAGCCAAACCTGCCCAAACTTGATGTACTGTCCGATGGGATCGACCTTGCTAAAAAATTTTGCTTTAATGTTACCGCCTATTATACACACTGTTATGCCATGCTCCTCCTGATAGTCGTTAAAGAAAACGCCCTCTTCAATTGGAAGGTTATACAATTCAAAATAGTCGTTTGAAACACCCATTATTTTTGCGGGGACACGAATCCCTTCGTATTGCACGAAAGAGTTCAGGCTAATTTCTGGGCTAATCCTTGATACCGACGGAACAATTTTTTTGATTGCATCAACATCGGCCAAGGTAAGCCCTGGCGAAAATTTCCGTTTCTGTTTATTGCCATTTTCCTCCTGCGATTGCTGATCATCGGGTTCTTCGAAAATTGGGTTGATGAGGATATTATTTACGCCCACCATCTTTATTTGTTCAAGAATCTCCTGTTGGGCCCCTTTCCCGATAGCCAACATGCTAATTACCGCTGCAACACCAAATATAATCCCAAGAGCAGTTAGAATAGATTTTAGTTTATTTGCTAGAATCGATTCAATAGCTATGTTTATATCGTGCACATATCTTTTATACATGCTTTCTCATTATTTTATTTGATTGATTTAATTGTATTGCGTATCGCTATTTTTTATCGGTACTCGACTCGCTAACTGTCTTAGTACCTTTTTTAGAATCATCTTTATTGAATTTCATTTTTCCAAAATTTGCATTTCGAGGGTTCATCTCTTCGGTTTGCTGAACTTTAAGTTTTTCGTCCTCTATTTTTTTTGTTTTAATCTTATCTTTAATAATTTGGATGAGTTCTTTTCCAGCAAACTCGAAAGATTCAGGTTTTTCAGGTATTGAGAGGTAAACCTCTTCATCAGGATTTACACCTTTTTCAATGATTATAAAGTTTTCGTTCATCTCGCCGGTTACAACAATTTGCTTTTTGCCCTTCTTGGTATAAACAAAGCTTAAGCTGTCTTCGGCGTGGATTGCCTCAAGAGGCAAGGAGAGAACGTTTTCAAATACATTCGTAACTATTTGGTTGCTGGTGGTCATTGATGGTCTTAGAATTGGGTCAAAACCCTCAACTCGAATGGCAACCTCAAAAACTTTAGCATCTGTATTGGGTAGCTGCTCGCCAATGTTTGCCACCTCAAATACTTCGCCGTTGTACTTCTTTTCGGGAAAAGCGTCAACGCCAATTCGAACCTTTTGTCCTTTTTTAACCTTGCTTACATCAATTTCGTTAACATATGTTTTTGAGTTCATAACTGAAAGGTCTGGAAGTGTAGCTACCGTTAGGTCCCATGGGCTAACCGTTGATCCAACTTTACGCTTTTGTCCGCTCCACTCGCGGTAGTATATAACCATTCCAGGTTTTGGCGCAAGAATTACGAATTTGCTTAGAATGCCCATCATATCCTGCTTCTCGCGTTTTTGCTTTTCGAGGTTAATTGCCACTTCTTTCATCGATGCTTGTGCCTGTTCTCTTTTGAGGTTATAATTATACATCGCCTGAGAGTATGAGCGGTCAGCCTTATCGAGGTTGATTTGTGCTTGGCGTTGAGTGGCAGGTGGCTCAAATTTCGATTGGTCAACAACAATTTGTCTTTCCTCCATATCGAACTTTAGGTTTACCAAAGAGTTCCTAAGTTCTCGTAGGGTTAACGTTGTATCGAGTTGTGTTTTTAGGTATGCCTGCTGGCTTTTTTCAAGCTCATCCTCAATCTCTTTCAGCCTATTGCTTAAGGCAGATCTGTCGAGCGTGGCAACGTATGCTCCTGAATCCACAACTGTTCCTTCTGGGATTAAATCCTGTATTTTAACATCAGAAATCCTGAAACTTCTACCCCTAAGCTCCTGTGGAGCTTCAATGTCTTCGGAGTTTTGAGCTTTAAGCTCGCCGGTTACGGTTACAACAACTTCAAAAATTCCGGCTGTTGCCTTAGTAAACTGGGGTGCATTTTTATCCTTTTTTGATGAACCAAATGCAAAATAGATTATAATTAATACAGCAAAAGCTGAGGCGCCAATAATAATTTTTCGTTTCATTTTATATCAAAATAGTTATAGTTTTTTATTTAGCTCTTTGATTGTTAAAAGTAGACAATGTTTAATGCGCATCGTGTTAACGATAAGTTAAAGTTTGTTATGGACTAATTAAGAGGACAATAGAATTAGATTTTCTTAATTTTCTCCATCATACTTTTTGCAAGTTCATCTGCCTTTGCAGGATTTCTACTCTCAGAGTAAATTCTTATGATAGGCTCGGTATTCGATTTTCGCATGTGTACCCATCCCTCCTCAAAATCAATTCGTAGCCCATCCTCCTGATTAAGCGGATAGGTTTTAAACTCTTCAGCAAGAACTTTTAGGATATTATCGGGGTTGATGCCTGTTTTGAGTTCAATTTTATTCTTTGAAATATGATAATCAGGGTAGGATTTCCGAACCTCCGAACATTTTTTTCCTGTTTTAGCCAAATGGCTTAAGAACAGAGCTATTCCAACCAATGAGTCGCGACCATAATGAAGTTCAGGAAGAATAACACCTCCATTTCCCTCACCACCAATTACTGCGTTAACCGCTTTCATCTTGGTTACAACATTTACCTCACCAACAGCCGATGCGTAGTACTCTTTGCCGTATTTATGTGTAACATCTCTTAACGCAGCTGTACTTGATAGGTTCGAAACGGTATTTCCCTTTTTAATGGATAGTACATAATCAGCCACAGCAACAAGCGTATACTCCTCGCCAAACATTGAACCATCCTCGTTCACAATGGCCAAACGGTCAACATCAGGATCAACCACAAAACCTACATCTGCCTTGTGCTCAATCATTGCTTTTGATATATCACCAAGATGCTCGGGTAGTGGCTCAGGGTTATGCGGAAACTCTCCAGTAGGATCAGTGTAGAGTTCAACTATATCTATTACTCCAAGAGCATTGAGCAATCGGGGAAGTACAATTCCCCCTACAGAATTTACACAGTCAATGGCAACTTTAAAGTTTGCCTTGGCTATCGCTTTGCAATCAACTAGGTCGAGTTCAATAATCTTGTTGATATGCTCGTCGATATAAGAGTACTCATCAACTAAATCACCAATATGATCTATTTCAGGAAATGTAAAGGTGCCATTCTCTGCAATCTCTAGTACTTTTTTACCATGTTCGTCAGAGAGAAACTCCCCTTTGCCATTGAGCAGTTTTAATGCATTCCATTGTCTAGGATTATGACTTGCGGTCAGGATTAATCCACCATCAGCTTCCAAGCCTGTAACAGCCATTTCAACGGTAGGGGTTGTGGCTAAACCAAGGTTAATAACATCAACTCCACAGCCCATAAGCGTTCCAATTACAATATTGCTCACCATTTCGCCCGATATTCTTGCATCGCGACCGACTGCAACCTTGCATTTTTTATTTGGGTTTTGCCCTTTTAGCCATTCGGCGTAAGCGGCTGAGAATTTTACTATGTCGATAGGGGTGAGGCTTTCGGATACATTTCCGCCAATTGTCCCTCTTATCCCTGATATTGATTTTATTAGTGTCATAATCTCCTTATTTTTCTTGATTTGCAAGCAAAGTTTGATAAAAGAATTTGTTTTTCCAAGGCGAATAAAGTATTGAATAAAACTTATTTTATCGGTAAAACATAATAATAAATAGAAATAAAATGGCAAAAACTACCGATTAATACAAGGATGTGGAAGATGGCATGGTTGAATCTAATCGCTTTAATGCTATACAATATTGCTCCAATTGTATAGGCTAAACCACCTCCAAAAAGCCAAAATAATCCTTCAATGGGTAAACTATTAATTAAGGGTTTTATTGCAAAAACGATTATCCAACCCATTACTACATACATTATTGTTGAAACGATAGAATATCTACCTGTAAAGAATAGTTTAAGGGTAATCCCAATAAGCGCTGCTCCCCAGGCAACGCCAAAAATAATCCAACCAGTGGTTCCTTCTAACGCTACAAGAGTGTAAGGCGTGTAAGTCCCAGCAATAAGAACGTAAATTGATGCGTGGTCAAATATTTTCAATCGGCTCCTTCTCTCCAAACCCTTAGCGCTATGGTAAAGGGTTGATGCAGCATACAGCACACAAAGGCTAATGCCAAAGATGGAAAAGCTAACAATATGTAGCACACCACCATGCAGACTCGAATGCACTACTAGAAGGATAATGGCAATTATACTTAAGAAAAAACCAATTGCATGTGAAATAACATTGATTCTCTCCTCTAGGGGTGAATAGTTTTTCATAATAAATTGTTTTCCCAAAGCTAGTAAACTTCAGTTCATAAATAATGGTTACAAAATAAAGGCAGTGATTTTTTAGAGGATTTTTGTGTTGCAATTATTATTTTGCCAACAAATAATTACCTGATTTTGAGATGAAACAAGGAGTTACTTATTGGGTATTTTAAATCCAACCTTTTTTCGTGGTATTGGCTTTTCCTGTTTTTCAATTAATTCGTCCAGATAATTAAATACTAGGTCAATATTTTTATCCTGATTTTGCAATTTCTTTTTAATCTCTTCTATTTCAAGTTTTAGGCTTAAATTATCAGTAACCATTTGCCTTATTTTGGTGAAAATACGCATGATTTGAATGTTTACTCTTATTGCTCTATCGCTATTTAAGATTCCTGAGAGCATCGCAACTCCTTGCTCGGTGAATGCATAAGGAGAAATTCTTGAGCCTCCCCAACTTGATATTCCAAATTGGAATTTCAAGATTTCAAATTCTTTCGTAGTTAACTGAAACATAAAGTCATCAGGAAATCGCTTTATATTTCTTTTAACCGCTTTGTTTAAATTACCTGTCTTTACGCCATAAAGTTCTGCAAGGTCTTTATCTAACATCACCCTTGTTTCTCTTATCAGATAAATTTTATTGCCAATTGTTTCATCGGGTAGCATTAATTTATCTTCATTATATTTTATCATTTAACAAAATATTTTAACGGTATATAAAATTAACGCTTTTAATTGATTGTTGCAATATTGAAAATATCTACCTGTTATTTTGCATAACGAGGACGTTCATCAAATGGCTAATAAATTGATATTTTAATACCTTTGCCTATTATTAATGATGATTTCGATGATAAAAGCTGAGAATATTGTAAAATCATTTGGCGCTCTTACCGTTTTAAAAGGCGTTACGGTTGAACTTCCCGAAAAAAAAGTAATAGCAATTGTTGGCCCGAGCGGAGCAGGGAAAACCACACTCTTGCAAATAATGGGAACGCTTAGCCACCCCGATTCAGGTAGTCTTAGCATTAATGGTGAAGATGTCTTTAGCCTAAAGGATAAGCAACTCGCTCGTTTTCGGAATAAAAATATCGGTTTTGTTTTTCAGTTTCATCATCTACTTCCTGAGTTTACAGCGGTTGAAAACGTTTGCATGCCTGCTTTAATAGCAAAGGTCAGTTTTCCCGAAGCTCAAAAAAAAGCGAAGGAACTGCTCGATTTCTTAGGATTAGCGGAACGATTCGACCATAAACCATCACAACTTTCGGGTGGAGAGCAACAGCGGATAGCCGTTGCTCGGGCATTGATAAATAATCCATTGGTTATACTTGCCGATGAGCCCTCGGGTAATCTCGATTCGCAGAATCGTGAAGATCTTCATAAATTATTTTTCACCCTCCGCGATCAAATGGGGCAAACCTTTGTAATCGTTACTCACGATAAAGATCTTGCACAGATGGCCGATCTACAACTTACTATGAACGATGGCCGATTTGTAAAATGAGTCCACTCCTTGACAAAGATCATCTAAAGGATTTTCTTGAAGAGAAGTACCGATTATATGCAACTCCCAAGTTTATTGAGGATGATCCAATCCAAATTCCACATCGTTACTCGCGAAAGGAGGATATTGAAATAGCAGGATTGCTTACATCTACGCTTGCTTGGGGAACCCGAAAAATGATAATCTATAATATCGATCGATTACTCACAAAGTTTGGCGATTCACCCTACGAGTTTGTTTTAAATTATAGCATAAAGGACGATTTTCGGTTCAAGGGCTTTGTTCATCGAACTTTTAACGAGAACGATTGCATTCAATATATAAGGGTGTTGAATCATATTTATTCTCTTGATGGAGGATTAGAGAAGACATTTGCTTTAGGATATAAGAATGACTTAACCGCAATTGGTTCAATTAACAGTTTCAGACAGAAATTTATTGATATTGGCACTCCATCACACACGCTTAAGCATGTTCCTAATGTTTTGAATGGCTCAGCTGCAAAAAGAATTAACATGTTTTTGCGATGGATGGTTCGCCCTGCAACTGAGGATGTCGATTTTGGTATTTGGAAAACAATCCCAACTTCTGCTTTAATGATGCCTTTAGATACGCATTCTGGTCGTGTTGCTAGGGCTTTGGGCTTATTAAATCGAAATCAGAATGATTGGAAAGCGGTTGATGAGTTAACCACTAACTTGAGAGTTTTCGATAAGGAAGATCCTGTCAAATATGATTTTGCTCTGTTTGGATTAGGTGTTTACGAAAAGTTTGGACTATAGCATGGGGAATAATTATTTTCGGTTTAAGCAATTTGTGGTTAAGCAGGAATCCGCCGCAATGAAGGTAGGAACCGATGGTGTTTTACTTGGTGCATGGGCTGATATTGAAAATGTTAACTCTGTTTTAGATATCGGCACAGGCTCAGGGGTTATCGCTTTAATGATTGCGCAGCGTTGTAATGCTCAAATTCAATCCGTTGAAATCGATTCTCCTTCAGCCCTTCAGGCAAAACATAATTTTGAGAAATCGCCGTGGGCAGATAGATTGTCAGTTGAGGCGTTATCGTTACAGGAGTATGAAAAAAATCACGATGTAAAATTTGATTTAATCGTATCGAACCCGCCGTATTTCAATAATTCATTAAAGCCGCCTTCGGCTGAGCGAACACTAACTCGCCATACCGACGAGCTGCCCTACACCGATTTGCTTATAGGGGTTTCGAAACTTCTTAAACCTGACGGCCGATTTTGCGCAATATTTCCTTATAACGAGGGAAATCTATTCATTGCCGAGGCCGTTAATTTTGGTCTTTTTTGCAACAAAAAACTATTCATTCAAACC
>JANYLA010000011.1 GCA_025361485.1 Bacteroidales bacterium | reverse complement strand
TGTTAACCCGGTTGAAACCGAAAATCCAACTTTAGTGAAACCATCGCTTCCAATACCATACATTACCGAACCTCCTTTATTTGCATCGGTAGAACGGGTTATAATATTTATTGAACCACCCAACGATGGAGCAGCAACCTTAGAGGCACCTAATCCACGTTGTACCTGCATTGAACGGGTAACATCGCTTAACCCAGCCCAGTTAGACCAGTAAACAGTGCCGTTTTCCATATCGTTTACAGGAACACCGTTAATCATAACCGCAATATTGGCCGACTCAAAACCACGCAAATTTATACGAGAGTCTCCAAATCCCCCTGCGCCTTTTGTAGCATAAACACCAGGTGTTGATTTTAATACCTCAGGGAATTCCTGAGTCCCAAGTTTTTCTTCAATTTGAAGGGGTTCAAGTTTCGAAAGGGCAACAGGTGTTTTACGTGAAACTGCGACCGAAGCAAAGACCTTTAACTCCTCAATATTTATTTGATCACTTGATAATAAAATAATTCCTAAGTCGGTTGTTTCGCCATCTTTAGCATTTACTTCAATTTCCTTTGAGGCATATCCGATGAACTGAACAACCATTGTTTTCTTTCCCGCGGTTGTTGGAAAAGAGAAACTACCATTAGCATCAGCAGATACACCCGATGTAGTTCCTTTAACTATTACTGAAGCACCAATTAGTGTTTCACTAGTCGTTGCATCTTTAATAACTCCCTTCACAATGGCTTGCGAATAGGATAAACTGGTAATCCCCGTTAAGGTTAGGATTAACAGCAGTTTTCTAAGAGTTCGAATCATAATACAGATTTGTTTAGGTTATTATGTAAAAATAGAGTTTGGTTATAGAATTATTGAAAATGTTTAAACGGTTTGTTTATTAAATACTTAGTGAATTTTACTCTTGATCAAACAGGGTAAATTTAACCGTAAAGAGTGTTCTAAATATTAAGCAGACATTAATAATATACACAATATTCAAAAAAGGAATAAAAACGCAATTTAAAACTATAAAATAGAAAATACGTCTAGCAAAAATGAAACGAATGTTTAAAACTACAGCATTATTTTTTCAATTATGGTGTTTGTCGCTCCCTTCTTATTCGAGAAGAAATTCGATGATATTTCTTTAACCCTTTGAAGTTCGTTTTCAGTAGTAATGAATTGATTCATAGCGCTGGCAAATTGGTTGTTGTCGCTTATCGAAATTGCCGCTCCGATTTCAATTAGTTCAAGGGCTTCTTGGAATCGCTGGTAGTTTGGACCAAATAGAACAGGTATTCCAAATACTGCCGCTTCGAGGGTGTTGTGGATTCCAACGCCAAATCCCCCTCCAATATAAGCCGCTGTGCCATAGCGATAAACTGAAGATAAAATTCCTATAGTATCAATAATAAGGATTCTCGCTTCGCCAAGATCACTTTCGTTGGGTTGAGTGAATCGTAATGAACTTACACCAAATTTTTCTCGGAGTTTTTCTATATTTTGGTTATGTATTTCGTGTGGCGCAATAATTAGCTTAAGGTTATGGGTGTTTGTTTTAAAGTATTCAATAAGTAGATCCTCATCCTTTGGCCAAGTGCTGCCGGCAACTAGTACATTTGAATTTGCCGAAAATTGTTCAATTAGCGGGATAATCTTTGCAGCCTTTGCATTTGCTATAACTCTGTCGAACCGGGTATCACCGGCTACTGTAACATTGTTTACACCAATGCTGGCGAGTAACTCCTTTGATTTTTCGTTTTGAACGAAAAGATGCTGAAAGTGGAAGAGAAACTTACGGTACCATCCACCATAAAATTTGAAGAAGACCTGATCGTTTCGAAAAATGGCTGATATTACATAAGTAGGAATCTGTCTTTTTTTCAGCTGATTAAGGTAAAAGTACCAAAACTCATACTTTACAAATATAGCAGCAATTGGGTTGGCAATATCAATAAAGCGTTTTGCGTTCAAGTAGGTATCGAGCGGTAAGTAGAATATATAATCGGCTCCGGTGTAATTCTTCCTAACCTCATAACCCGATGGTGAAAAGAACGTTAAGAGAATCTTAACATCGGGGTATTTTAGCTTAAACGCCTCAATTACTGGACGACCCTGCTCAAACTCACCTAGCGAGGCGCAATGAAACCAAACAATTCGATCATTCTCTTTTATTGATTTACGCAGGTGTTTTTCCCAACCCTTGCGTCCATTTCTGAAAAGGCGTGCCTTACTATTAAATATAGAGACAATTGCTACAAGGAGTTGATAAATTCTGATTCCTAGATTATAAAGAAATACCATTCGTACTTTATTAGGTTGCAAATTTACTTCCTGTACTCTACATTCACAATAAAACTTTTTAACATTTCGTTTTTATTTTTAATGTTTTGTGTTTAAATACGAATTAGGCACCACGGAGACACAGAGAACACTGAGAAGAGAAGAACAAAGTATAAATTGATAATTCTATTCTTCTACTCATTGCTTCTCCTGCTTACATCAGCATTCAAGGGAGTTCTCAGAGTCCTTCTTTTTCTATTTTTACAGATTGCTCTAAAAGGGTTAAATTCATGAAAAATGAGTGTACTTTAGAGCCTTCGTTATTAATATTAGAAAGCGTTTGTACCGATTAATCCATATAGCGTTTTTTTCTTTACTAGGTGTTGGAGTATTTGCCCAGACCTACAGTAATAAGCGTTTAAAAAAATACACCGCGATTTCTGATACGATTAAACTCGATACGCTTAGCATTATTCCTAATTCTTGTTTTATTGTTGATGAAAAGGGTAAAATTATTGATTCTACCTATTACACAATCAACCTTTCAAAAGCCTTACTTATTCCTAGCCAAATGTTTAGGAAAACAGATTATAAAAGCATTACAGTTATTTACAGAGTCTTTCCGATATCATTTTCAAAAGAATACTTCTATAAGGATAAGGGAAAATTAATTTCATCAGATAGCCTTTTAGGATCGTCACCTATGAGGTACATTGTAAACACTTTGACTCCAAAACCTTTCGGTGATAATATTGAAACATCAGGAAGTATTTCAAGGGGAATAAGTTTTGGTAATAATCAGGATGCAGTGGTGAGTTCTGGGCTTAATCTCCAAATAAGCGGAATGATCGATAATAATATCAATATCGAAGGGGCAATATCTGATAAAACAATTCCTTTTCAACCGCAAGGTAATACCCAGCGTCTCGACGAGTTTGACAGGATCTACCTCAGGGCTTATACTTCAAAATTTCAGGTTGAAGCAGGAGATGTTGAAATCCATTCAAGAGCGAATAGCTTTCTAAGTTATAACCGGAATGTGCAAGGGTTGGCGCTATCAATACACAACGATTTTTCATCAAAAGATGATTCTACGCGTATTCAAGCTTCAGCATCTGTTGCCAAAGGGAAGTTTTCGCGAAACACATTTATTGGAGTTGAGGGTAATCAAGGTCCCTATAAGCTTACAGGAATGGATGGTGAAACGTATATCATCGTAATAGCGGGCAGTGAAAGGGTTTATATTGATGGAACATTATTGATTAGAGGGGAAACGAATCAGTATACCATAGATTATAATACAGCGGAGCTGAACTTTACTCCGATGATGCGCATAGTAGGAAGCAGCCGCATTAGCATTGAATTTGAATATTCTGAACGCAGCTATGCCCGATTTGTAGTTACATCGGGGGTTGAGCAGAAAATTGGTAAAACGACCATTCGGGTTAACGCGTTTTCGGAGCAGGATAGCAAAAATCAGCCTGTCGATCAGGATATGAGTAGTGATCAGATTGAAATGCTTAAGGGGATTGGCGATAGAATTGATCGGGCATATATCCCTCAGGTGGATTCATCGGAGTTCAATTCCGACAAAATCATGTATGAAAAAAAGGATACGACAGTAAACGGTAATGTATATCGCATATATCAGCACTCAACAAATCCAACATCTGCGCATTTCGTTGTTAATTTTTCATATTTAGGCGAAGGGAAAGGGAATTACATCCCGGAGTACAGCAGCGCAAACGGCAGCGTTTACCGATGGGTTGCACCCAAGAATGGCATGCCATCTGGCAGCTACGAACCTGTAAAATATTTAGTGACTCCAAAACGTAAGCAGATGGCAACTATCGCTGCTGAGAGGAAGCTTTCCAACACCGATTTTATAACCTCCGAGGTTGCTGTTAGCCGCAACGATATCAATACATTCTCATCAATAGATAAAAGCAACGATGTTGGTGAAGCCTTTCGGATTGGTTTTAAGAAGAGTCTTACAAATGATTCCATCCGAAGCGCCTGGATTTTTGGGAGTGGATCGGTTACATCAACGAACTTTACCTTTGTAGATAGGTATCGACCCGTTGAGTTTGAGCGCGATTGGAACATTAGCCATTTATTAAACGGGGGAGATGAGAAAGAGCTGTCGGGAGGTTTTGGATACAGATCGAGCAGATGGGCAATTTCAGGAATATCACAGGGATTGAGAATTGGTGACGATTACAAAGGGTTTAGAAATAGTATAAACGGAGTTTATAAAACCTCAAGATTAAACAATGAAGTAGCGTTTAGCAATTTGGTATCTTCCGATTCGTTAAAATCTTCGCAATTTAATAGGATAAGGATAAAAACGGAAATCTCATTATATAAAATTATTGCAGGGATTAAATTAGAGGGGGAGGATAACAGCCAACGGATGGCTTATTCCGAGAGGTCTTTGCCAAGCAGTTTCCGATGGATTCAATCGGAGTTTGGGATTGGATTGCCAGACTCTCTTCCAAGAATGGTTGGTTTTATGTATAAATATCGCAAGGATTGGAAATCGCCCGACAGCTTGCTTAGATTACATTCATACTCACAGGATTTTGGAGTTAAAGTTCGACTGGCAAGGAGCCAGAATAGCAGGCTAAATTTGTATGCAGGGTATCGCTTATTTAATCCTGTTGATTCCTCGCTCTCAAAAACAATAAAAAGGGAGAATACCCTTTTGGGCCGACTCGATTACTATTTTGCAATTGCCAAAGGTTTTATCACTGCTAACCTAGGTTATGAGATTGGAAGCGGGCTTGAACCTAAATATCAATTCTACTATGTTGAGGTCCCTGCAGGACAGGGCGTTTTTACCTGGAACGATTATAATGCCAACGGAATTAAGGAGTTGGATGAATTCGAAATTGCTGCCTTTAAGGATGAGGCAAAGTATATCCGGATTAATCTCCCCTCAAATCAGTATATCTCAGTAAACAATAATGCACTTAATACGCAGTTCGACATTCGAACCGAAAACCTGATTAAGGATACATCAACCTTTAGTATTTTTATAAAAAAACTCTCAAACCAATTCTCCTTTAGTTCAAGGCAAAAGAATCGCTTTATTGATTTTGAAAAATCAATAAATCCCTTGAAGCGTGATGTTTACGACACAAATCTGGTTAGCATTACCGAGAACTACCGAAACTCAATTGCATTCAATAGATATAGCAGGGCATTTGGAGTTGAGTGGGTAAATAGCAGTTCAATTTCAAAAGGGCTTCAGGCCAATGGATATGAATTGACTAATAATGGAAGCAACCAGATAATTGTATGGGTTGGAATACCATCGGGGTTCAGCATTAGGCTAAACTATCTTGTAGAAAGAAAGATTCAAGAATCGGAATTTTTTCAGCAAAGGAACTTCAATATTAAGAGGAATACTCCTTCTGTAAAATTAAGATATTCGGGCATTTTGGGGTTTAACGTTGAGCTGGGTTATGAATACGAATATGCCGATAATACTTTAGGAGTGGAGGTTAATAAAATGCAGACCTTCTCGGCAGAGATGAGCTACAGCCTACGAAGTAAATCGTGGATTAATATCAAATCAGATTTATCAAGGCTAGATTTTAACGGTAACATGGGTACACCACTGGAGTATGAGTTTTTAAAAGGGTTTAAACCCGGCACGAATGCTACTTGGGAACTTAATTATAGGAGAAAGATATCGACCTATTTTGAGATGAACATCGGCTATAATGGCCGATACGTATCAACTGGTAATTTTGTGCACACTGGCAGCATGGAGGTGAGAGCAGTATTTTAGGGATTGTTCACCACAGTAGGCAAATAGTACACAGTAGAAAGAATTTTTTAAAACGGTTTTATTAATCAATCAGGGGAGAATAAATTCGTTTAAAACAAAGGAGTA
The DNA here is from genome assembly GCA_025361485.1 of Bacteroidales bacterium. GTDB lineage: Bacteria > Bacteroidota > Bacteroidia > Bacteroidales > Tenuifilaceae > UBA8529. The sequence goes on along the minus strand of JANYLA010000011.1, from coordinate 35,508 downwards.
CCTGCATTACAGGTACTCCTTTTTGGTAATGAATATGAGAAAAGTTCTTTTAAAGATTATCTGTAACCGCTTCAATTACGTTTTGAACTCCTGCTGGAACATTCGAAAGAAAATCATAACCTGTAAGAGTTTCAAGCGCATCAACGCTTACCCGGTAATCTCTCCAATTCGAACCGATGGATTGTGTGTTTGGCATCTTAACTGCAATTACGCGGGTAGCAGTGGTGATACGATTTATATCATCGTTCCCATTCGAAAGCACAACTACAACTTTCCATGTAAAGGCAGGTACAACTACGTTTGCGTTAACAGTGTTAAAAGTTCCTTTATCGCTCGTTCCACCCTGTCCGTTTGGCCCTGCAATAATATAAACTTCGCTGCCTGCGTTAACAAGGCTTCTAGTATAGTCCTCAAGACCACCCCATGTTATTCCGTTGTTGTTTGGAGCCTGAGGAATCATATTTGTCATTAAAAATGAGGCGGAATTATATGCAATAGAAGAGGTTCTATCAGCTGATGGGCACATGTGACCCCGTTCAAATCCATAGGTTGCAAATGAATAATCGTACTGGGTTACTTGATACCAACCAGAAGGAAGTGTTGCATCCGCTCTAAAATCATCTTGACGTGGAGCGCTTCCGATATCACCTGAAAATAGATGCCAACTGGTCCAGTTCATAGTACGTTTTGCACTACTATACGATAAGGTGTACTGATCTTTAACCATTAAGTAGTTATCGGGGGTTAAAGTATTTGTTGTTGCCCCACTAGGATTTCCTAAAAGAATTTCTTCTTCTGCCGTCGATACAACTTTCGTAGTTGTAAACAAAACATCGCTCCCATAGGAAGTGCCCACAGTGTTTGTGGCGTATGCTCTAACATGATAGTAAGTGCTAGAAGCTAAATTAGTCATATTACTAACAAAACTAGCAGAACCTGCTCCCTCGTTAGTTTTTGAATCTGCAATTGTTGGGTTTGCAGAAGTGCTCCAGCAAATACCTTTTGCAGTAATAGCAACACCACCATTGGAAATTACAGTACCACCACTAGTTGCTGTTGTAAACGAAATAGCAGATATTGCAGTTGTCGTTAAGGTAGGAGCACCCGTTGGTATAAGCAAGGTGGTAAAAGGTACATCTGCACCGTATGTTGTACCTTTTGCGCTAATGGCATAAGCCCTAGCATGATATGCGGTACCGTCGGTTAGCCCCGTAATACTACTTACAAAACTTTCGCCTCCCTCACCATCGGTGGTCTTTGAATCGGCAGTGGTTGGATTAGCCGTTGTACTCCAGCACACCCCTTTGGCAGTAATAACAACGCCTCCGTATACAGTTATAACGCCTCCGCTTGATGCTGTTGTATATGTAATAGACGATATTGCTGTTGTGGTTATGGTAGGAGCAGGGATAAGCGTTGTCGTAAAATTGACATCCGCCCCGTATGCTGTTCCTTTAGAGTTAGTGGCGTAAGCTCTGGCATGGTAAGTTGTTCCTTCGGATAATCCAGTGATAGTTAAAGAAAAGGTTCTTAAACCAGAATCATCCACTTTTTTTGAACCTGAAATGGTTGGATTTTCAGTTGTTCCCCAGCATAATCCTTGCGCGGTGAGCTGTTCACCTCCAGCCGAGGTTATTACCCCACCACAATTAGCATAGGTTGTACCAATACTACTTACCGCCGAGGTGGTTATGGTTGGTGCAGTTGTGGGATTTTCTTTCTTACAACCAGTATTTAGCATTACTACGATTAGTACCAAGGGTAGTAAAACACTTACAATATTTTTTTTCAAAATCTTAACTTTTTAGGTTTATACCTTTAATATTTAAGCAGAACAAAACAATTAATATTTTTCGAGATATGAACTCTCTTTTATACTAGAGTACAATAATAGTTGTTTCAATGTTTCCATCTTAAATTTGGATGAAGAAAATTATTCTGTATTAAAGCGGCTAATTGGGAGTATTGATAATTGTCCGGTATATTTTTATGTGTTTATCCTAGAAATAGTTGCCTAGGGTAGGATTTAATCTATAAATATAACAATACAAACCTGTCGGGTTTCAAAAACCTATCAGGTTTAGCTGCCTGCCGTAGTCCTTTTTTCTGTCAACCCCCCCCAATTTTTTACCTTTTTGCTGAATTGACCCATAAGGGCAAATTGTTCATAAAATATTCGATTAAGGGGGTTTAGGCAATTAAAAATTAACCTTATCTTAACCTCCTATAAATTTCAAAAATTTACTTTTGTAAATATTTACAGTTCAGTTAATAAATAATTGAAAACCAAAATAATAACCAAATAAATAACGCGTATGAGATTAAAACTTTTACTCAAAACTACTGTGCTCACCGCTCTCCTGCTTATTGCGGGGAAAGTTGGATGGGGGCAAGTTCTACTTGGAGAGAACTTTGATTATACTGTTGGAACTACTGTCACAAGTGCTGGGTGGGTAGATCAGGGAGCTCCTCCAACATTAACAAACCTTATTACTGTTACAGCAGGTAACCTATCTTTCCTGAATTATTACTCTTCAGGTGTTGGAAACCAAATTTCTTTATTAACATCAGGTCAAGATATATTTAAGGGTTTTACATCCCAAACAAGCGGAAGCGTTTACACCTCTTTCCTTGTAAATATTTCTGCAGCGAACACTATTGGTGATTATTTCTTTGCCCTTAAATCTGTACCACTAGGCTCTGACTTTACACTTGTTGGTAGACTTTTTGTTAAGAAAGATGTCTCTAATGCCCTTGCATTTGGAATTTCGAAAACATCAACTACCGCTGCGACTATCTCATACACAACTTTTACTTATGCACTGAATACTACGTATCTTCTTGTAGTAAAATACACAATGGTTGCTGGACCTACCAATGACAATGTACAATTGTTTATTGATCCAGTTGTTGGGGCTGCTGAACCAGGTGCTTCAACGCTAACCTATATTGATGTTGCAAATGCCGATGCAACTGCAATGGCTGCAGTTTGTCTTAGACAAGGTACTGCAGCTAATGCAGCAACACTTACAGTAGATGGATTAAGAGTAGCCACAACATGGGCTGCTGCAGTAAAAATTAATACAGCTGCTCCTATCGCAATTTTCACACCAGCGAATCTTGCAACAGGTGTAGATCCTAATGCAAACATTGTAATTGGCTTTGATGCACCAATTGTTAATACCGATGGAAGCGCAATTGTTGATCCTACCTCATTGATTACTCTTAAGGAAACGGATGGTGTTGGCGCCGATGTTGCTTTTACTGCAACTATCAATACTGCAAAAAATCAGATTACGATTGATCCTACCGCAAAGTTAAAAACTGCTCAATTGTACTACGTTGGAGTAGCTGCGGTTAAGGATAATTATGCAAATGTATCAGCGTTGCAAACGGCTACTTTTACAACACGCGCTGTTGGAACTACTGCTACTGTTACATCAAGTACTTATACGGTATCTGCTGTGTCACCATGGACTGTTAAACTTGTACCAGCTAATGTATCCGTTGCAACCTTCGAGAGCAAGATTACTTCCGTAACGGGTTCAACCTTTGCTACCTATACTGATGCAACTTGTACCGTACTGGCTACCGGTAATGTGGTAAGCGGAAACACGCTAAAGGTTATTTCTGAGGATGGTACAACAGCAACCACTCTTTACACTTTAGTTGTAACTCCTGTTCTAACAGCAGATACAGACCTTAACGATGTTGATCACAGCATTGTAATTACTTATTCAGATGCTACTTGGTTTGCCGCAGCAGGAACTGTTGTTAAAGACGGTGCTACTACCTTAACGGTAACTACCGATTATACGCTTGCCGATGGAATTTTAACACTTCTTCCAAAAGCAACCAATACGCTTAAAACACCAGGATCAAGAACAATAACCGTAACCAAAACTGGCTATGCTGATGCAACAGTTACACAGGTTATTACTGCGGGTGCTCCAACAGCTGCAAATTCAACAATTTCTAATTCAGCGGCTCTTAATCTTGGCACAACTTCAACAGTTACTCTAACCGCTAAAGATCAATTCAGTAATCTTGTTTCAGGTTATACCTTCAAGTATGATGTTTCAGTTACAAATACTGATGCTACTACAGCTGAGGTTTATACCGTTGATGGTTCTACTGCTGCAACCGCAACTGATGTTTCAGTTGTAACACCAACTAATGTTTCGGGTGTTGCTACATTCCCAATTGTAATGCCTGCTATAGTTGATGGAGGCGATGGTATTTCACTACAGGTTCAGCTAAACGATGGTACAACTAACCTTGGTTCTGCAATTTCTTACGTTGGAGCTCCTGCTCTAACTGCCGATGGAACGAACAACGATGTAGATCATAATATAGTTATTACTTTTACCGAATTAGCAGCATGGCGTCCGCTAATTACTGCTGTTAAGGACGGTGCAACAACTTTAGTTTTGAATACCGATTATACTGTTGCTGCTGGAGAATTAACTTTAATTCCACTTGCAACAAACACTCTTAAAGTATCGGGTTCTAGAACTATTACCGTTATTGCAACAGGTTATCCTAACTCAACCGTTACCCAGGTTATTAACCCAGGTGTCCCAACAGTTGCAAACTCTACAATTTCGAATACTCCTGCACTGGGACTTAACACCACTTCTGTTGTTACTCTAACAGCAAAGGATCAGTTTAGTAATCTTGTTTCGGGCTATGTATTCAAATATGACGCAGCCCTTACAACCCTAGATGCTGCTACAATTGAATCGTACAACATTAATGGAACTGCTACAACTGCAAACGCCAGCGACATTGACCTTACGGCAACGAATGCTTCTGGTGTTTCTACATTTAGTATTGTTACCCGAGCAATTATTGATGGTGGAGATGGAATCTCTGTTCAGGTGCAGCTAAGCAATGGCACTGCAAACTTGGGTTCTGCGATATCTTACATCGCTCCATTAGTTCCAGCAGTTGCTGCTACGGCAACTCTTGTTGAATCGAGTTTAAACACTGCTACAATTAACATTCAAATTCTAAATGAGACATTTAAGGATGCAACTCTAGCTACAGGTAGTTTTACATTACTTAATGCTCCTGACGGATTAACGGTAAGCGGTGTAACGTATTTAACCGATAAAACCGCAACAGTAACTTTAGCTTATACCCCAACGATTGATTTCGACGTTAACATTACCAACCTGAAAGTTGTTGTTGATGGATCGGAATTTACACTAGTTGGCACAGGTACGCTAACAAGTAATAATCTAACCATAACAGCAACCGTTGAAACACCTGTTGTTACAACCAATCCTGCAATTACCACAAATGGTATAATTACAGCAACGTGGGGCGGAGATGTTACCGCTGATGGTGGACAAGCAGTAACCCAAAAGGGTATCTGTTGGAATACAACTGGCACCCCCGTAATTGGTGATTCAAAAACAACCGAAGGTGCTGGTATTGGTGCAATCACTGGCAGCATGACAAGTTTGTTACCTAGCACTTTATACCATGTTAGAGCATATGCTTCCAACTCAGATCTTACTGCTTATGGATCTGAATTTACTTTTACAACCAATGACCCAACCCTTACACTAGGTGCACTAGGTGCAACTTCTTACTATTCTGGTGTTGTAGTTGACCTAACTTGGACTTCAGTTGGAGTTAACAATGTGAAGATTGAACTTTGGGATGGAGCTGCATATAGCACACTACTTGCTTCAACCCCTGCAGATGGTGCAGAGAGCGTAACTATCCCTACCACATCTGCTTCGGGTGTAGCTTACAAAATTAAAATTTCGGATGTGGCTAATTCTGCTGTAGTCTCCGAGAGCGCTGCATTTACAGTGATTCATTTAACATCTATTTATGATATTCAGTACACCGCCAATGCATCGGGTGATAGCCCATATGCTGGACAAACGGTTACTACATCGGGGATTGTTACTGGAATTAATCTCACAGGTGCTGGTAGTACACAAGTAGCATTCTTTATTCAGGATGGTACAGGTACATATTCTGCTCTTTATGTTTACACATCTATGGCTCCTGCTGTTGCCATTGGCGATAAGGTTATAGTAAAAGGGCCCGTTTCTGAATACAATAAGTTGACAGAGTTAAGCCCAACTGTAGCAAATGGTGGAAGTGTAACGATTGTAAATCATGGTAATGCTTTGCCTCCAGTTGTTGCCCTTACTACTTTAGCCGCAAATGGTGAAGGTTACGAGAGTATGCTTATTAAGGTCACCAATGCCAACTGCGCAAGCGGTGCATCAGGTACATATCAGGTGACCGATGGAAGCGGTAATGTTCAAGTTTATAAGGGTCTTTTCGCTACATTAGCGTTAACCGTTAACAATGTTTACTCCATTACTGGTTTCCTATCACAATTTACAGCTTATCAGCTTCTACCACGTTCTGCTTCAGATATTGTAAATTCAACGGCAACTGTAACATCAACCGTTTATACTGTAGGTACAACCGATATTACCAACGTTCCGTTTAATGCTACTTATGCTGAGTTTATAGCAAACATTGCATTCCCAAGCGGATCGACACATGCGTACTATCTATCAGATGGCACTACACCTACTACAACCATGACTACTGGGAATATCCTATCAGTTACTTCACAGGATGGTCTAACAACTAAGACCTACTCCATTGTACTAAATGCACCACGGACAGGTTCTGATATATTGACCTACGGTATTGGTACTTATACAGGTACCATAGCCGATCCTAACATTAGCGTTGTTGTTGCTTTTAGCGATAACCTTGCAAGCCTTATTGCAACATTTACTCTTTCGCCTGGTGCTACTGCTACCATTAGTAGTGTTGATCAGGTTTCGGGAACTACTGCGAATAATTTTACAAGCGCTGTTACCTATGTTGTAAAAGCAGAGGATGGTTCAACTAAAAACTGGACAGTTACAGTAACAAAGGCTGCAACAGCATTAACGGGCAAAGATATTCTCACCTATACTATTGCAGGTATCAATGCAACTGTAACAGTAGCTACCCATACCGTAACGGCTACTGTTCCTTCAAATACTGTCCTAACTAATTTAGTTGCTACTTTCACATTATCGCCATTGGCAACTGCTAAGATTGCTACAACACCTCAGGTTAGCGGAACAACAGCAAACGATTTTACAAATGCTGTTGTTTATACTATTACTGCAGAGGATTTATCAACACAAACTTGGACTGTTACAGTTACTAAAGCAGCTGCATCTACCGCAGATTTATTCTTCTCAGAATATACAGAAGGACCAACTGGTAATAACAAAGCATTTGAGATTTATAACCCCACTTCAACAGCTGTTGACTTAAGTGCTTACTCAGTGAAAGCATCTAATAATGGTGCTGGATTTGGTATTTGGGCGGGACCAAACGGACTTCCTCCATATACAGGAGGGGTAGCCGATACTCGTTATGTTTTAACATTCCCTGTTGGTACAATGATTGCTCCAGGCGATGTATATGTAGTTTACAATAGTGCCGCTGTAGCAGCAATTACTTCTGTTGGTGATAAAGGTTTAACATTCAGTACAACCGTAAACGATCCAACTAATTTAGGTGCAAACGTTGCTGGATTCAACGGAAACGATGCGCTGGGTTTATTTAAAGGCACTACATTAATTGATGTCTTTGGTATTGAGCATGTTGTTGCTACTTCTTCTTTTGATCCCGCTTTTGATGTTGCAGGAACTTCTGCTGCTGCTATGGATCATTCAATGATTCGCAAGCCAGCCGTTCATGCTGGGAATACTAATTGGGCAACTGCTGCTGGTACCGATGCGGCTAGTTCGGAATGGATTATTTTAGGTGTTGATGTATTCACAAACCTTGGTATGCATACCATGGATCCAATTACTAGCGGTCCAACGATTACCGCAAGCACAGCAACACTTGCTAGTTTTGGAGGCGTTCAAATTAATACTACTAGCGGTGAGAAACCTTTTACAGTAAGCGGAACGAACCTAACAGGTAACATTGTAATTACAGCACCTGCCGGATTTGAGATATCCAAGACATCGGGTGTTACTTTCTCATCTGAAAGCCCAATTACGTTAACTCGTACACTTGGTAATGTAGCCGAAACAGCTATTTATGTTAGATTTGCTCCAACTGTAGATCAAGCCTACTCTGATAACATTACAATTACTTCTACAGGTGCTACTGATAAAACAGTAGCCGTAAGTGGATTCGCAATTGCTCCTTCTGTTACTGTAAGCGTTGCATCTCTTACCAGTTTTGGAAATGTTAATATCAATACTACAAGTGCAATTCAACGCGACTTTACAGTAATTGGTTCTAACCTAACAGCTAACTTGGTAATTACGGCTCCAACAGGATTCCTAATCTCTAAGCTATCGGGAGGCTCTTTCACAAATGAAAGTTCTATATCATTAACTCCTACTGCAGCACAAACGTTAACTACAATCTATGTTGCATTCCATCCAACTTCAGTTCAAAGTTACACTGGTAACATTACTGTTGCTTCAACAGGCGTTACTACTAAAAATGTGGCTGTAAGTGGCGCTGGACTATCAACTGGAATTAACGACAATTGGGATTCTAACCTAAAGATTTATCCTAACCCATTCACCAACGAGATCAGGTTTGAAGGTGCACAGAACGTTAAACGCGTTATGGTTACCAGCGTTACCGGTCAAGTTTTAAGGGATGTTGTAATAGGTGAGAGTAACTCGGTTAGCACTCAGGATTTACCACTTGGAATGTACTTTGTAACCTTTATGAACGATAAGGGCGAAAAAGCAATCCATAAGATGATTAAGCAATAATCTTATCATACTAATACTTTTAAAACCCTCGGAAAACCCGAGGGTTTTATTTTTTATAGCATTTCCCAAACCTGACAGGTCCTTAAGATCTGTCAGGTTTCTTTGCTAAAACGGTTAGGTTGGGCTTAGGTTAGCGTAGCGTACCTGCGCCCGAATATTCTTTCAGGCTGCGCCTGAGTTTTAACCCCCCAGTTCGTGCGCGTCTTATGACGCGTGCTAACAGAGGAATTGGATACGGATTAAATAATATATATGTTGGGCCAAATAATTTTGGGGGAAGAACCTTTATGACATTTCAAACATTACAAAATCACTCATTAGCGAGTTTTCTACCTCATGCAGGAAATCTGATTAGCGGAGTTTCAAATGGAGCGTTATTTTCAGGTACGGGTGCCGCGGGTTTTTCGGCAAGTATTTCCAACTCCGGAGGGGGTGCTTTTCATTGCGCTCCACCACTAGACCCCAACGAGGGTACAGATGTTGGATCCCTTGGTAAAAAAGAGTCTGGTGCAGAACAATTTGATAGACTTAATGCTGAGATTCAAAAAGATCCAAATGCAAGTTGGTTTATGAAGAAAATTGTTTTTAGTCCAGTTGGTAGGGATGTTAATATAATTGGAGTACCTGTTATGGACTTTTTGACAAAATTAGGAGGATATACACAGAGCCCTTCCACGGAGACAGTTAAAAATTACTTAGATTCAAAGGTTGATTCATTAATTATTTCGAAAGATCAAAAATTAATAATAAAAACGTACATTGAAAACAGACTGGAAAATAAATAAATCTGATGTATTTATAACAACTAAACTAAATATACTGTTCAAATGAGAAACTTTTTTAAGTACAGTTCTATTGTTACTTACTTTTTTTCTATTTATTCTTTCATTACAATTAAGAATGGATATAAAGGTTAAAGACAAAGCAGTAGAACATGTTTTAAATTCTTGGAGCAACTACATTGATTCAATGAAAGTTGAATCAAAAAATTATCAAGATACCATAAAGAGCCTTCGATTAGAAATAAATAATAAAGAAACTAAATGAATTATTTCCTCAGTTCGGACTAGGCTCAGTTCGGCTGAGGCTGTAAGGAATTAAAATAAAAATGTTTGGGTTCGGCGGCGGTTAGCGAAAGCGTACCCCCGTCGTTCTATTAATAGTAGGCTGTGCCTACCTACGGTAGGTAAACCAGCAAGCATTGCCAACTATGGCAAAAAAACATCTTTGTAACTTAGGCAGACTAACCCGAACAAAGGCATTGCATTGTATAGCGAAAAATACTAAATTCGCTAAAACAACACACTCTAAAGAGATGTCAACAACCAATAAATCTTTACAGCAAGAGGCAATAATAGCAAGTAAAATTATTACTATTAGAGAGGAAAAAGTAATACTTGATATTCATCTTGCAGAACTTTATGAGGTTGAAACAAGAGCATTAAAGCAAGCAGTTCGTAGGAATGCAGATCGTTTTCCCGATGACTTCATGTATAAGCTTACTGATGCTGAGATTGAAAATATGGTATCACAAAATGTGATACCTTCTAAAAAGCATCTTGGTGGTGCTGTTCCATTTGCTTTTACAGAAAATGGTGTTGCAATGCTTTCGAGTGTTTTAAAGAGTAAAAAAGCAATTGAAATAAATATTGCAATAATAAGAACTTTTACAATTCTTAGAAAGATGCTTCTGTTACAAAAGGATTTTAAACATGAGATCGATCATATAAAAACCCTACTTGGCGAACATGACAACAAATTTATGTTAATCTTTGAATATCTTAAGCAATTAGAACAAGCCAAACAGGAAGATCTAGAATATAAAAATCGAAAACCATTAGGCTATAAACCAAAAACCGATTAGATAACGTCTTGCTTTGCCATCGGTATGTAAACTAGCAAACATTGGGTTAAAACAAGAACCTGACAGGTCTTTAAGACCTGTCAGGTTTCAAATACTGAAAAAAATTTTTTATCAAAAACTGCCCTGATTGGGTGAGCGCTGCTGGGTATAGGCGATTTATGCTATTTCGATACTTTCTTTGCTTATCTCATTTATAAAGTCATCGCCTTCTTTATAATATTTCGTAGGATATGGGTGGGTTTCAATTATTGGATACTTAATATTTATTCTGGAATACAATTTCAGATTTTCAAATATATTGTCGCCAAACTGGTCTGAAATAAGCAATAAGTCAATATCTGACCATTCATGCGCATTGTTTTTCACAGTTGAACCAAACAAAAGCACCTTATAAAAGGTTAAGCCACTAGATTTGCAATCATTAATAAATGATTGGGCTGTATTTATTGCAATTTCTCTATTAACCATATCCGTAATTCATTGGTTTTATCTAACATTGATCTCGTAAAATACTCGTTACATATATTGTGCATTTTCGTTAGGTAGTCAGGATAACGCCCTTCAAGTTGAAATCTATTCAGGCTTAAAATAAATTCACTTCGGTCATCGGTTAATTGAATTGGAGTTGCAGAAAGAAGATGTATAAGGTTGTGAGTTCTGGGTGGAACATTTACTTCATTATGCTTTATCTATAATGATTTACATAACTTTTCAACTACTAAATGAGCAAAAAAAAGAGATTGTAAATAATTCTTTCCGTTGAATAGAGTATTAACAGCCCTCCAATCATCGTTGGATTGTTCAATCCAATAACCAATATGTTCTTCTTTTGTCTTCATAACCACAAATGTAGTGTTTTTCCCATTTCATAGCAATGCTTCCGAAAGGCATATTCGCGTTCACCCAAAAGTGGGGTTAAACCAGAAACCTGACAGGTCCTTATGGCCTGTCAGGTTTCTGGTTTCTTTGCTCTTCTAAAATTACACCAACAAAAAGCTAAAATAGGACTCCCGATGTGATAATCGCTTATTAATAAAATGGTCAACACCAATAAAAAAGAGACCTCCAAAAGTAATCATCAGAACATACTTGCTTAAGGCATATATTGATATCAGGTTAGCGACTTTGGGTATGAAACTTAGATAGTTGCTATTCAATGTGCCAAGCGTAAAAAGGATTAACCATAGTAAAATAACTCCAGGTATAGTTACAAGTATCCAAAAGAGGGGCGAACCATTAAGCGAACTTGGTTTAATCTCGATTTGCTCCATCACCTTTTGGGTGAAGTCCGTTGATGGTTCAAGCTGGGTAATATTAAGGTTTTGGGTGAGCCAATCATCCTGTAGCCCATCGTTCTCCTTACCGATACTGTTAAAATCGTTATTCATATATAATAGGTATTAAAGTAACATTGAAACCTCTTCCTTAAGCAAAATACTAAGGTATGTATAAAGTTTCTTTCTTCCTCGATGAAGTTTCACCTTAACATTCGATTCCGAAAGATTAGTTATCGCTGAAATATCGTCAATGCTTTCCCCGTCTACATAGTAGAGGGTAAGCAGTGCCGATTCCTCCGATTCGAGCATCTCCATTGCCTTGTTTAAATATTTGCTTCTATCCTTTGCTGATAAGCCATCGAGCGCATTGGGCGTATCGACTGGTAGGTCGAATTTTGTATCTACATCAACCTGTATGGGCTTGTAAACTCTTGCCTTTGATACAGCATGATTGTAGCAAATACGGTAGAGCCATGTTGAAAATTTACAATCGAATCGAAATGTATTGATAGCTTTGAATGCCTTAATAAAGGTATCCTGAGCCGCCTCCTCGGCATCGAGCTGGTTTTTCAGGATACGGAACGAAAGGGTAAAAACCATCCCCTTGTACCTATCGATGATATGCGACATGGCTCGGGGATGATTTTTTACGACAAGAGTAATCAGCTCTTCATCGGAGAGTTTACAAATCTCCGTCTTTATCATTCTTGCGTATGATAAAATAGTAAACCAATAACCCTAAACCTCCAAAGAATAGCACCATTGCAAACTGAGCTCCCTCATTGAGTTCTGTGTTTGAGTCTAGAATTGATGCGAATAGCAAACCTAGCGAAACACCGATTAAAAGTAAACTCCATTTAAGCGATGCGTATTTATTTGCAGTTGGTCTTGGGCAAAATGTTTTTGGATCAACACCCTTTTCAAGCATAGCAAGACGTTGCTTATTACGAGTGTGTAAATAATAGAAAACCAAGCCAAAAGTTGTACCACAAGTTGTAAACATTGCAAAAATTGGTACCCACATACTTTCTTCCATAATAGTAAATTTTTTAGTTCACTGCATATGACGCATGCTATTGTGAGTCGGTTACAACTTATATTAAAAAAAACAGCCAAAACTCTATTCTATTTCAAAATAGGGCTTTGGCTGTGTTATTGTGATTTCAAATATTGCTAAGGATTTGCTTTAACAACCTCTCCGGCGAAGGCATCAATGGTTTTAGAATCGGTTGCACCATAGAAATCGTAGTAGTATTCAATTAAGTATTTCTTGATAGCTTCATCGTTCATCTTCTGACGTTTTAGGATTGGAAGAATGGTTGCAAACTCATTCTTAAGCGTTTCTTTATCAACAAATACAAGGGTGAGCCTAGTTATCTCTTCGCTTGCTTTGGTTGACTTTTCGTATAGGTAAACCGATAGTTCTGAAACTTCATTCCCATTTATATTCCCAGCTTTGGTCGAAAGGATATTCTCCTTTTCAATTTTTATTGTTTGCTGATCGAAAGATAATTTTTTGGATACAGGATTGTTGTTGACCTTGTAGTGGAATACAATAAACTTGTTATCGCTTAATGGATATTTTGCCGAGTTAAGAGCAATATCAACATTATCGCCAATAATTGAGAACTTATCGGTTCCAAAATAGTTCTTCAAATCGGTTACCTCTTTCTCGTTAGGGTTAAACCTAACCGACATTAAACTTCTACGCTTTGTTACTAAAGCAATATCCCTTACGGTTGCAGTTAAAACCTGATTTTGTTTTGTAACATTGGTTTGTGGAGGATTAAGCTTAAGCATAAAACGAGCCATCTTCTGATTGATGGAAATAACGTAGGCATCGAAATTTTCAAATTTAACTTGATCATTAGGATTTAGCACATCGCCCGGTTTTACAGGTTTTCCGGATTTTGCAAATGTTACATTTCCATTTACTCTTGTTACGTTATACGTATCTTGCGCCTGAGCGCCAACACCTAGAAGTAAAAGGAAAACGAGAATGCAAGTAGTTGTTTTCATAGTATTTGAATTTTATAATAATTCGTTTAAATCAGGAACAGTGTAAAACCTTATTACAAGTTACGTACCAAAAATAGTTTAAAAAAATGATTAGCTATTTATTATGCTCTCTCTTTTTGCTTTTGGCAACGAATCGAGTATCAATTTATAGGAATGATCAATTAATTCTGTCAGCAGTTTAATAGGGATTGAACTGTCAATAATTACTGTGTTCCAATGTGTTTTATTCATATGGTACCCAGGAATTATGGACGAATACTGCTCACGCAGCTCGATAGCTCGTTCAGGATCGCATTTAAGGTTAATGCTTGGCTCTCCATCGAGATTGGTAAGTGCAAACATTTTGTTGCCCACTTTAAAAACAAGGGTAACCTCATCGAAGGGGAAGCTCTCGGTTACCCCTTTCTTTGAAATGCAATAATCTCTTAGTTCCTCAATGTTCATGTTAAAAGAGTTTTTATTTTTTCACTATTCGTTTTTCACTTATAACTTAGAATTGAGGCTGAAACGCATCCTGTATATGTTCAATTTCATACTTATCCTCCTGAAGAATAATTGATATAATATCAAACTGAACATCCGTGTTTAAATTGTATTCTTGAACATACGCTTCGGCTGCTTCAATGATAAATCTTTGTTTCTTACGACGAACGGATTCCTTCGGCTCCTCCCAATAATTAGTCCAACGAGTTTTTACCTCAACGATGACTAACATTTCATTGTATGTTGTAACTATATCCAACTCTTTATGGCCGAAATGCCAATTCTTATGTCGGATTTTATAGCCATTTTTAGAAAGAAATTCAGCAGCAATTGCTTCTCCTTTTTTTCCTAATTCAAGGGAATGATTAAGATCACCTTCTTTTTTCATCTATCTATGTAACTAATAGTTACTTTAAACGATATAATACGTGTATTCATCAAAAGAAAAAATCAAATAAATAATTGATGCTAAGACGGTTAATCATATTGCATCTAATAATAATCCTTACGTTAGCGGTCAAGGCATCTTCAAATTTATACAAATTTGAGGGAAGCATCAAGTTGAAAAAGGAAACTATATACGATACTTCTTTCGTTACCATTCAGGTTCGTGGAAATTTGGTAAGACTCGATGAGTTTGATTGTAAAAAAAATTTGATAAGCATGTATATAATAAATCTTGAGTCTGAAAAAGTACTTGCATTATCGCCAAGGCATAAACTATTTTATGAGTTAAGCCCTAGTAGGGCCATTCAAAAACCAAATGATGATGCTACTACCATAAATACAGAGAATAGAATGATACTTGATGGGCAGAACTGCTGCCAAATGAGGGTGAAGAGTATTGCCCGTGATACAGAGGTGGCCTATTGGGTTGCTGAAAAGGATTTTGATTTCTTTATGGTTATGAATAAAATATTGCGTAAAGTAAAACCCGATATTGACATATTCTCCTATTTTCCTGATGTTAAGGGGCTTTTTCCAATGCTTGTTGTTGAACGCACGCTGCTTCGGAAAGAGAAGATGAAAGTACTGGTTACAGCAATATCTGAAACCACTCTAAACGATAGCGTTTTTAAGATTCCTCTTGGCTATCAAAAGATTGAACAATAGCCGGTTCTTCGAATGTAATGGTTGATCCATTTCCATTTACCTCAAGGTGAACGTGCCGACCCATTATTAAGGAAAGATTTGGATCTACATGCCCTGCGGGGAAATCGAAACATATAGGAATATTGTACTCCTTAAGAGCGTTGGTCACAATTTCGTGAGAGGTAAAACCGAAGGGGATATGATTGTCCTTCATATCGGTTAAGCCACCAACAATTAAACCAGCAATACTTTTTAGTTTACCACAATGCTTTAGGTTCATTAACATTCGGTCGATATGGTAGAGGTATTCATCAAGGTCTTCAATAAAAAGGATCTTTCCTTGTGGGTTAATATCTGCATCGGTACCCGATAAGCTGTACAAAATTGAGAGGTTTCCTCCAATTAAGTGGCCAGTTGCTTTTCCGTGCTTGTTATAAGGGTTTGGCTCAACGTGATACTTTGGATTTTCTCCCATTAAAACGCTAAGGAGGCATTCGAGCGATTCATTTCCGGTTCCATCGGATGGGAAGTTGAAAGGCATTGGCCCATGTATCGTTTCAATTCCATACCAACCATTCAGTAATCCGTGAAAAACCGTAATATCACTATAACCAACAACCCATTTGGGGAATTGTTGTAGCTTACGAAAATTCATATGGTCGAGCAATCGAATTGAGCCGTAGCCACCCCGAGCACAAAAAATTGCTTTGACTGATTTGTCCTCAATCATCTCCATGAAATCGTTTGCGCGTTGTTCTTCTGTTCCTGCAAACTGATGGTGCGAAGCGTATAGATGAGGAGAGGTTTTTACCATAAACCCTTTTCCGTTAAGAAATTTTATTGCTGGATGAATTTCCTGCTGCAAAACCTTACGTGCAGGGGCAATAATGCCTATGCAGTCGCCAACTTTAAGCGGGGGAGGAGTGATATTTTCCATTTCAATGGTAGGAAAATAGTTAGTATATTTGTTGCCTATTTGTACCATAAAGGTAACTATTTCCGTTGATTTTTGATTCGATTGGAGATAAAAGCTGAAAGCCTGTTTCCCGGGCTTGTTTTTTAAGTTTAACGATATATTTTTTGTATGAAGACTTTCAAGCGCTACTTAATTACATCTGCCCTGCCATACGCCAACGGGCCAATACACATTGGGCATTTAGCCGGTGTTTATATTCCTTCGGATATTTATACAAGATATCTTCGAATGAAAGGAGTAGATGTTATTTCGGTTTGCGGTTCCGATGAGCACGGCGTACCTATTACAATCAAGGCACGACAGGAAGGTGTTTCTCCTCAGCAGGTGGTTGATAAGTATAACGGTATGATCAAGCAATCATTTAAAGATTTTGGTATTTCATTCGACATATACTCTAGAACATCATCAAAGGTGCATTATCAAACTGCATCGGAATTTTT
Organism: Bacteroidales bacterium; assembly: GCA_025361485.1. Taxonomy (GTDB): domain Bacteria; phylum Bacteroidota; class Bacteroidia; order Bacteroidales; family Tenuifilaceae; genus UBA8529. Next base: position 18,568 of record JANYLA010000011.1, on the reverse strand, counting down.
TAGGAAGCTTTACGACGATGGTGCTTTTATAGAGAAGACCACTGAGCAGTATTACGATCAGGAGGTTAGTCAATTTCTTGCCGACCGTTACATTACAGGAACTTGCCCTCATTGCTCGAATGAGCGTGCTTATGGAGATCAGTGCGAAAAGTGCGGAACAAGCCTTAATGCTACCGATCTAATTAATCCTAGCTCAACTCTAAGTGGATCAAAACCAATTTTGAAGGAGACCAAGCATTGGTTTTTGCCCCTCGATAGCTATCAGCAGTTCCTCGAAAAATGGATTCTTGAGGATCATAAAGAGTGGAAGAACAACGTTTACGGGCAGTGTAAGAGCTGGCTCGACCAAGGATTGCAACCTCGTGCCGTTAGCCGCGATTTGGATTGGGGCGTTCCTGTTCCTGTTGATGGCGCAACGGGCAAAGTTTTGTACGTTTGGTTTGATGCACCTATTGGATATATATCAGCCACCAAGGAGTTAACTCCTGATTGGGAAAAATATTGGAAAGATCCTGAAACTCGTATGATTCACTTCATCGGCAAGGATAATATTGTTTTCCATTGTATTGTATTCCCCGCTATGCTAAAGGCAGAGGGCAGTTATAATCTACCTGATAATGTTCCTGCCAATGAGTTCCTAAATCTTGAGGGCGATAAGATTTCAACCTCGCGCAATTGGGCTGTTTGGCTTCACGAATATCTTGTAGAATTCCCAAATAAGCAGGATGTATTACGTTACACTCTTGCTGCTAACATGCCAGAGACTAAGGATAACGACTTCACATGGAAGGATTTTCAAGGTCGTAACAATAGCGAACTTGTTGCTATTCTTGGGAACTTTGTAAACAGGGCAATGGTGCTTACTCAAAAGTACTTTGAGGGAAAAATTCCTGCATGCAATGCATTAACCGATTTTGATAACGCTACATTAGCCGAAATTCCAAAGATCAAGGAAGCCATTGAGTATAATCTTGAGAATTTCCGTTTCCGCGATGCGCTTAAAGAGGCAATGAATCTGGCTCGTTTAGGAAATAAATACCTTGCTGATACTGAACCTTGGAAACTATACAAAGATCAACCTGAGCGAGTTGCTACAATCTTGAATATCTCATTGCAGATAACCGCTAATCTTTCGATTCTTTTACAACCATTCCTACCTTTCTCTGCCGAAAAGCTAAGGAGAATGATTAATCTGCAAGATTGTGATTGGAATAGGGCAGGGGCCAGCGATATTCTCGCAACTGGACATCAGTTAAACCAACCCGAATTGTTATTCGATAAAATTGAAGATGATGCAATAAATGTTCAGCTAGCAAAACTCGAAGCAACGAAGGCTGCAAATGAGAAAATAAACATAAAGGTTGAGCCTCAGAAACCGAATATCAGCTACGAGGAGTTCTCAAAGATGGATATCCGGATAGGCACTGTTCTCGAGGCTGAAAGGGTTCCAAAAACCCAAAAGTTGATGAAACTTTTAATTGATACTGGCATCGATAAACGTACTGTGGTGTCAGGCATTGCGGAGCATTTTACACCTGAGGAGGTAATAAATAAGCAGGTTGCCATACTTGTTAATCTCGAACCACGGAAGATCAAAGGCATTGAATCGCACGGAATGATTCTAATGGCTGAGAATGCTGATGGCAAACTTAGGTTTATTCTTCCTGGCGAAAGTGTAGATAATGGATCAACAGTAAAATAAACTTCGTTCGATTTTTAACCGCTAAGGTCACAAAGAAGGCGCAAAGCACGCAGAGAGGTATACCATTCTTTGTGAACTTTGCGTAATACTTTGCATTCTTTGCGGTTTTATGTCTTTAGATCAAACTAATTCGAGAGTTTTTCCTCAATTATACCCTTAACCTGTTCAATCAGTGTCTCCAATTCAAATTTTTCAGGATAAATCGGTTGGAGGAAGTTTACCTGAATAGGAGTTCCGATTTTTGGAATCTTAGATCCAATTGGAAAAGCATTATATGCACCAACAATTGCAACGGGAACAATTGGCACATTCAGCTCGCGGCTGAGAATGGCGAAAGTCTTTTTAAATTCACCCATTTCGCCAGTTTTAGTGCGTGTTCCCTCAGGAAACAAAATGATTTTTTTTCCGCTTTTGAGTACCTCTGCTAACTTTTGGATCGATTCTTTTAAATCGTTATTTATATCCATGACAATAACATTATTTCGACTTGCCATAAAGCGTAAAAACCAACCTTTTACATGCTTCTTTTTAGCGTAGAAATATGTTGTTTTAAAGGTTTTACGTTTTATAAACGATGCAACAAATAGACCATCGAGAAAACTTTGGTGGTTTGGAGCAATAATGCATGGCCCATCAGGGATATTTTGCAATCCTTCGCCGTTAAATTTAAAGTAGAGTTTAAAGAATCCTTTAGCTAAACTTTTTATAATGTTTTGAGTTGGCCATGTTTTTGGCAATTTAACATGCACTTTTTCCTTAAGCATCTCGGTCCAGTTTGTTCCTTCGGTTCGGTGCCAAACTTTATGCTCTCGAATATGCTCAACCATTAATTTAATGGAGGGAAACTTGATCAACCTATCGTTATCGAACTTAAGCCCAAATCGGGTGTCGATATAATCAATTAGCGAAAGACGACCTAAGGAGTCGAGGGCAATATCGAATTCAATATGGTCATCAGGCGAAACCTCAACATCAACCTGACTTTCGATAAATGTTTTAACATCGCGGTATTCTTCTGTATCGGGATGTTCAACTTTTCCCTTTTTTCGTTTTGGCTTATCGGCAATCTCTTCCAGCTTAAATCGCTGGAGTTTTCCCAATCGTGTGCGTGGAAGTTCTTCCTTGGCTAACGAAAAGTGCATAATTCGTTTGTAAGAGCTCACCTCCTTATTGAATTCGGGGAATACTGTTTCTCTAAAGTACAATTCAGGCTCTTTAACTCCTAAATCAGACAGCACATTCAAATCGGGATGGATAATAGCGTGAAGAGAATCATTATGTTGATAAATTCCAGCCTCCTTAATACAAGCAAAGGATTTTTCGAGCTTGGTCTCAAGTTCAACAGGGTTGATATTTTTTCCGTTCGAGAGGATAATAATCTCCTTTTTACGTCCTGTTATAAAAAGATACCCTTTTTTGTTAATTCGACCAAGATCGCCTGTATACAACCACCCATCTTTAAGGACATCTGCGGTTTCTTCGGGTCGATTATAGTAACCTTGCATTACATTTGGACCCTTGGCCACAATTTCTCCATCACGAATTTCAAGTTCTAACCCAGGTAATGCAAAACCCGGAGAGCCAATTAAAACCTTTCCAGGTCGGGTAAATGTAATCATTGGAGCTGCTTCTGTCATACCAAAACCCTCAAGAACTTCAAATCCTAGAGTTTTAAAGAAGGTACCAACTTCTTTATTCAGTGCAGCACCTCCGGCAACTAAAAACTCTAGATGACCACCAAATCCATAATGAACTTTAGCAAATATTTTGCGTCCTAGGGCTTTGCTATTGGTTAATCGTACAATTTTAAACAGTGTTCGAGCAGCAAAGCTGACATCAATCTTCGCTTTAATGCCTTTATATATCAGCTCATACAATCGAGGAACGCCAATCATAATGGCAATCTGATTGTTTTTTAGCGTTTCCATTAAATCCGATGATTGCATCGATGGGGCTATTACCACAGTACCTCCGACCATTAGCGGAGCCATCAACGAACCTGCCAATGGGAAGATATGGTGTAGTGGAAGTAGAATAAGAACCTGCCTTTCAGCAGTAAAAATCACAACCTCTTTTGAAACGCCATTTACGTTTGCAATAAGATTTTTGTAGGAGAGCATTACTCCTTTTGGACTTCCTGTTGTGCCGGATGTGTAAATTATTACTGCAGTATTTTCAGTGTTTTTTGGTTCAATTGTTCGCGTTGGATCGATAACCTTTGGTAGCTCAACTTCATTGAAACAAATAACTTCTGGCTTATAGGTTAAACCAACCATTATTCTTTCTAATACTGCTTTCTGTGCTTGACTTGTGAAGATTAGCTCAGGTTGGCAATCGTTAAGTATGAAAGTAACATCTTCGGCAGATGCCATAAAATCAACAGGAACAACGATACAATCATTCTGCCAACCTGAATAGAATGTGTAAATCCATTCAGGTCTATTTTCGGAGTAGATAGCAATCTTTGTATATCCTTTTCCTTTGAATAGTTGTGAGTACTGATTAATGCTGCTAAATAGCTCATTATACTCAACCTTAATGCCTTTAGCAATGATCGCTATCTTATTTAAATCATCTTTGCATATCATCATAACAGATTCCTCTTGATGTTTAACTTTTGGTATACGAAGGGACAAAGGTAAGGTTTTTATTGAAAATGAATTTTTCGTATAAAAAAGAAGATGCCCCATTGCTGAGGCATCCTTGAGAAAAAAAGTAAAAACTATATATTATCCCTATTAATAGGCAGTTTGTTGAGGATTCCAGTTAACCCAACCAGCTGTCCAATCTTCAGTTCCAAAGGCACCAATGAATGTTCCAGTTTTAACAAAGAATGCATCAGATAATCTTGCATCGCTATAATCTGCGCCAGTTAATAAAGGAGAACCAACTAATGGAAGTACAACTGGAGCATTCGCTTCAACATTGGTAACGAATGTTCCAGATATTTTAGCTGTTGCAGGATCGACTATAATTGAATTACCACGAGAAGCATCGTTGAACCAGGTTTGAACATCAGCAGCAGTATATGTACTTCCTGAAGGAACGGCAAAGTTAGTAGCCATTCCAACAAGTGCAGAATTTTTTATTTGTAACTCGCTAGCTTGTGCATTAGCCCAAGTGGTTGAACCATCAATGTATAAGCCAATTGGCCAACCTGCAATTACAGAGTTGTAAACCGTAAGTTTAGTATTTCTTCTTAGGTGCATTCCTCTCTTAAAATCAGAACTGTAACTTGTAAATGTTGGGGTTGCCATCGGGCCAATCATTGTTACATTTGAGAAAGTTGGATTGGTTATAGGTGTGTTGCCATCACCCGCTGCATCATTGTCGGATTCGAAACCATTTGAACCAGAAACGTCTGCTTTTCGATAATCGCGTATACCAAGTAGAAATTGAAGTTTACCTCTAAAACCATTGTCTGTATCGAATTCGTCATCCTGACCACGGAAAGCAATAAGGTGCTTATCATTAACTGTACCACCAAACCACTCGAATGAATCATCAGCAGAATATGAAACTTGAACATAATCAATTGTTGTTCCTGAACCTACACCACAATGAGTTAAACCATTGATTTCTTTATCTGGTTGGAATGGATACCCAGCAAATTCGATACGTACATATTTTAATATACCTGAATTGTCGGCATTGTCTGTTCCACCATAATGTGATCTTGGACCACCCTCAACCTGAGCATCACCGCCAGTTTGGTTAATAACAGCTTTTCCACAAAGAATAACCCCACCCCAGTCGCCATAGGTACGTGCACCAGGAGCTTGGTTTGAAGTAAATACGATAGGTTTTGATGAAGTACCCTGTGCATCAATTTTACCACCTCTTTCGATGATAAGGCTACCCATGGATGCTTTTTCACCTTTAATAACAGTTCCTGCAGGAATAGTTAGCTTGGCTCCATCAATAACATACACAAAACCTTGAAGTAGATATACCGAGTCAGCAGAAAGGGTTCTGTTACCTTTAATTTCACCTGAGATAGCTTTTTGATTTCCTGCCTGAATAACCGTAACAGCACAAGTGGCAGTTTTGGCACCATCTGTTGTGGTCACAGTAATTGTGGCGGTTCCAATCTTAACACCTAAAACTTTACCATCTGTACCAACAGCAGCTACAGAAATATCACTTGAACTCCAAACCACAGTTTTTAAAGTAGCATCAACAGGCGCTACGGTGGCAACAAGTGTTTTTTGTTCACCAACTTTTACAGAAAGAGTTGGATTGTCTAAAGTTACACCTGTTACACTAATACCCGATTGATTTACCGTAACAGAACATGTAGCAGACTTTAAACCATCAGTTGAAGTTACTGTAATTGTTGCTGTCCCAACTTTTACACCGACTACCATACCAGAGTTATCAACAGCAGCAATTGTAATATCACTTGAACTCCAGGTAACAGTTTTTGTATCTGCATCGGCAGGTGCTATGGTTGCAGCTAGTTGTGCAGTTGCTCCAACGGTTACAGAAAGAGCTGGTAGATTAAGGGTTACTCCAGAAACATTAATAGCAGTTTCAGTTTTCTTACACGATGTTATAGCCATTGATAAAATGGCGAACATGATTAGAACTAGATTAATTTTTTTACTAAACGTTTTCATTTTTATAAGATTAAGATTTGTGAATTCCTTTCTTGCAAAGTTGTTATTAAGTATTCAAATCGATTTTAAATTCAGATTAAATAATTGTTAATTAATTAATTACGTAACAGTAATTTAATATTGTTAACATTAGATTAATCTCTACAATTAGAATTTGTAGGAGAGGCCTAAAGAGAAGACGGTTCCTTTCTGAAATTCTTTAGTATTCAGATTCCTTGTGACCCTAGCATTTTCAGCTGTTTTAAAGAAGCTGAAACTTTGCTGGTAACGGTACTTTTCGTTGAGTAGATCTTTAATACCACCCTTGATTTCAAAATGCTTCCCAATTTTTTTCGAAACTGTTATGTCAAGCAGGTTATGGGGCATCTCGTAAAGATCGGGAATATCGTCTTCTGGGTTTTGAGCTCTCTGACCAACGACAATAATTCTCTTCCCGATTACATTATAAAGTAAACTTGCTGACCATCCTTTGGAGATGTTCTGATAATATAATCCTGCATTAGCTATATATGGTGATTGACCGTATAAAGGTCTATTTTTTTCGGTAGCATTAGAAGAGAAAATAACTTTACTGTTAATCAATGAGCCGTTTAACACAACGCTAAAGTCTTTAAGAAACGATATAAACTCAAGACTTTTCCTAACATCTAATTCAATTCCCATACTTTTTGCTCCATTGGCATTACTGAATGAGTATTGTAGACCGCTACCTGCATCAACATAAACCATTTCGATGGGATTAGTAAACGATTTATAGAAAAGAGCGAATGAGAAAGTTTCAGTGGCTGAGGGATAGTTTTCAAATCGGAGATCTAAATTTTGTATTGAAGCATCCTTCAAATTTGGGTTACCTGAATAACCGGCAACATCGTTGAAATCAAAAAAGACGAAAGGTGCAATTTCACGAAACTCGGGACGGTTAATAGAACGCCCATAAGCGAAGCGGATCATGCTCTTATCAGTGATTTTATAGCTGAGGTTTGCCGAGGGGAATAGGTTAAAGCGATTATTATCAACTTTTACAGGTATGCTTAAGCCCGGTTCAAAGCTTGAAAGGGTCATCCTGTTCTGCTCTGCTCTTACACCGAAGTAAAGATTTAGCTTTAGTGAGAAGGGTATGTTTAAGCCGATATAACTAGCGGCTAGCATATTGTCCGATTTATAAGAGTCCGATTTATTTGTTGACTCTGCAATCTTTATCCCATTGGTGTAATCAAAGTTTGAGTCTTGAAATATTTGATCAAACGATTGCGATAGAAAATCAGAGGTTGGGTAGAAGTTGCTTCCATTCGCATAGCCTAAGTTCCGTGCATTAAAACTACGGGTTTTATACTCTAAGTAATAACCTAACTTAAGCATTGGAGGGAGTTTCCCAATGTCGAATTTGGTCTCGTAGTTTACACCATTTGAGAAAATATGCTCATTGTTATCGAGATATAAGCGTCCTGCTAATCTAGGATTTGCAGTATTGGGTAAGGCAAGTTCATATTTCCCAGTTAAATCATTTAGCTTGGTTGTTAGCACTTTTCTATCGGGTTCAAGTCGATTTGCATATGCATAACCAATATTCCAATCGAGTTTTGATACGCCTTCAGAAAAAGTGTGTTCTCCACTCAGCTGACCCGAGTAGGTTGAACGGCTCATAAAACGATATTCAAATGAGCGAAGAGCGATACTACTATAGTAGTCATAGCCATCACGAAGTGTTGTTCTTGTAAAGCTAGACTGATTGAAAAGGTTTCGAAACTCAATTTTATTCTTCCTGTTGAAATAAAGAGACCAGTTATGAAGCAGATTTAATTTCACATTGTTTGTATACTGGTCATCGAGATATTTAAATCTATAGCTTGGTAAATCGTCAAGAATATTATAAGCAGTAAAACTGTTATTGTTGATAGGAATGAAATCAATAGAATTGCTATAGTTCAAAGAGGTTGTATTGCCAAGCACGGCATTTTTAAAATTGAATTTTTTACCAAGGGTTATTCCAAATTTCTGATCGGGTCGAGCTGTTGATAATGTTGCTGTCCAGTTTTTATTGAAGGCTTTACTTAAATTGTTAATTATAGTTGGATCGGTAACTGTTTTCAAATCTGCCGGTGTACCATTGGGCAAAGCACGAGTGCCATCGTCGAAACCAAGCCAATCGGTTTTGCCGCCCTTATTATTATAAAAATCGTTAAATGTTGTGCCTGTCCTGTATGCCGAAGAGTAATCGATGCTGGTAAAATTTTCCACAGGCAGATTCTTAGTGGTTATTTTTATAAAACCACCTGTGAATTCTGCGGGAAATTCAGGAGCAGCCGATTTAAAGATCATAATATTCTCGATCATATTGCTTGGAATAACATCGAACGAGAATGCTTTAACATCTGACTCACTGCTGGGTGTTGCAGCATTATTTAGCCATACATTATTATAACGTTGATTTAATCCTCTTATAATAATAAAACGATCCTCAATAATGGTTATACCCGGAATACGACGAACAACCTCCGAAGCATCCTTATCCTGTGAGCGCTGTATTTGTTGTCCCGATATACTACTTACAACGAGTGGACTAGACTTAATTGAGGTGATCATTGTTTCATCGGAGTTGGAGCGGCGTTTGGCGCTTACAACTAATTCATCAATACTTACATCGGAGGCATCCATCATTATATTAAGCTGTGTAGTTTTATTCGCTTCAACAACGATGTTCTCAAGTAGTATTGGGTAATAACCCATATAGGATATTTTAATAAAATGTTTTCCAGGGTTAATATTGGTCAAGCGGTACTGGCCATCAACATTAGTTACCGTACCAACTGTGATACCATCAATTAATAGTCCTGCGCTAATGAGAGTTTCATTTGTTTTCTTATCAAGCACAAAACCTTCAATTGAACCAGTTTGTGCGACAGCAGAACCAGTTAATCCACTTGCGATTAATAAAACAACGAGAAATTTTCTAAGAAAATTCAGCGTGGTATAATTTCTTATTTGCAACATAATCTTCTTGTTAATTTTTGTTGCAAAGGAACTGATCCAATATTAGCTGAACCTTAAACTAAGGTTAATTAAAAAAGAATGTTTTTGGAATAATCATTGGAATCGATAACCAACCCCTTTGATAGTTTTAATGTACTTAAGGCCGATTTGCTCTCTGATTTTGCGAATATATACATCGATTGTTCTTACACCAACTTTGGAGTTACGACCCCATAGAAAATTAAAGATGCTATCGCGAGTAAAGACTTTAGAAGGCTGGGATGCTAAGTATTGTAATAGGAGGAATTGCTTCTTAGGAAGATAGACATGATTATCATCAACAACTACAACAAACCTTTCACTATCAATATATAAATTATGCTCTTTTTTTATAAGGTCATTTTCGTGAAAGTTTTCACTTTTGTCTGTTTGGCGATTCAGATGTGCCATTAGACGGTAGTTTAGCAATCTTGGTTTTATTGTTTTAATTATAAAATCATCGCAACCAGCCTTGAATGCTGCTATTTGAATAAAATCTTCAGATTGGTTTGTTAAAAACACAACTATTGTACTAGATAGTTCAGGAGTTTCGCGAATAATCTGACATAATTCAATTCCATCAATATCGGGAACTTCAACTTCTAGTATAATTAAATGAGGATGTGATAATTTAATCTGCTCAAGGAAGAGAAGCCCAGAGTTAACCAAATTGACCAAATAGCCATCATCTCGAAGAGATTTGCTTAACCTTTCCGAAAAGTTTTTATCATTATCGACAATAATAACACTATGCTGCATATTCATTGTTAACATGGATGAATTATAAGCAGCACAAACTGCTTATATTTAATAATCTAAAGTAAAGGCATCAATGTAAAGTGAATATGTACTTAATGTTAAGTTATTATGATTTTTGGCTTTTGAGCAATTTCAAACCAATTCAGAGAAGAATAACGTTACGGTAAATGATAGGTATACCGTATGGTGAAATAGACTGACTCAAATTTTGTAGTCAGACACTATTCTTTTTGCTAAGAATTCGAGAAAGGTTTTTATAAAGAATTACTCTTCAGGTTCGTCGGGCTCTATATGAATATGCACCTCGCAACGCACAACGAATTTCTTTATTTCTTGCTCAACCTCATGCGAAATCTTATGCGCTGCTTCAATTGTAATTCCGGGGGTAACATGGATATTCATCTCAACATGTGTTTCGGCACCCATACTGCGAACCTTTAGGTCGTGGTAGCGGGTAATTAATTTATCAGCATCAAGAATTGATTGAATCTTTAAAACGGTATCCTCGGGACTTTTATCAAGTAAGGCATCGACAGCTTTTTTGCCAAGCACATAGGAAACATAAATAACAATAATAGCGACAATAAGTGCTGCGATTGGGTCGGCAAAGAAAAATCCAAAGCTTGCAAAGATTAATCCAATCAAAACGACTGAAGAACTCCAGATATCGGTCGAGAAGTGAAGTGCATCGGCCTCAAGCGCTTGGCTGTTATGTTTTTTTGCAACTCTCGAAAGAGCTTTTGAACGGGAATAGTCTATTACAATTGAAACGATAACAACTATGAAACTCCAAATATTAACCTCAATATCTGTTTTTCCAGTTATCAGTCTATGAACTGCTTCATAGATAATCCAGAAACAGGTAATGAAAAGGAGTAAGGTTTCCGCTAAAGCGGAAAGATTTTCAACTTTCCCATGGCCATAGTTATGGGTTTTGTCAGCAGGTTTATCGGATACACGAACAGCAAATAATGTGATTACCGCAGCAACTAGGTCTAAACCAGAATGCAAGGCCTCTGATAGAATGCCCAAACTGTTTGTCGAGAAACCAACAATTAGCTTAAATGAAGTTAACGCTATTGCAGCAAGTACCGAGTAGAAAGCCACTCTACTTTTTTCTTCCTTAAGGTTAATCAGTTTAAGCATTATGCAAAATTTTTGTCATTAATTATCTAAAAAACAGCAGAATAATAAAAAACTGGTATGATTAAATACCAGTTAAATTTGCTTTAAAGGTAGTGATTTTGGGGTAAAGAAAAAATGGATTTGAAATTACGTAACTATTTACCACGGAGACACGGAGAACACAGAGGTAAACATAAAAATCAACGGAGACACAAAGTGTAAATGAAGTGCTTATGCTGAGAACTCGGATGATTTATCACTTAAACTCCGTGTTCTCTGTGCCTCTGTGGTTTTTTATTTTATTTCATCGACAGTTTAAAGGTTACTAAACTACTTCTCTTCCTGTTTTTTAATCTTCCCGCTATGCTTTAGAACTTTTGCATCAATATAGAAAACAATTTCCTCTGCGATGTTGCTACAGTGGTCGCCAATCCTCTCTACTTTGCGAATGATGCTGTGCATATTCAACGCTTCATCAATTTCATCGGGATGTTTGCGGATATATTCACTAATGATTTTATTTGAATGACGGTGAACATCATCCAAAAACTCATCGTGAGTGAAGATGCTTACGGCCATTCTTGAGTTCTCATTTTCAAAGGCAAGTTTAGCATCGGTAAGCATTTCGATGGCATTCTTGATTAGGTCATCAAACTGGCAAACCTTAAGTAGCTCAGGGTTGATGATCTCTTTTGGACATTTCTTAACAAACCGAGCAATGCCTCGGGCAAAATCGCCTATACGTTCTAAATCTGTGTTTATTTTAAGAATAGCAAGAGTTAACCTAAGGTCTGATGCTACTGGATTATAAAGAGCAATGATATTTTCACAATCGCGGTCAAGCTTCAGCTCGTAGGTATCAACCATTTTCTCCTTAAAGGCAATTTCAGCTGCAGCACCTTTATCGTAGTTAACAAGCGCTTCGCGTGATGTCTCAACTTGCGAAATTACCAACGACCACATTTCAAACAGCTCTTGTTTGAGCTTGATAAGCTCTGTATCCAGATGTGTCATTATTATTTTTTTTGCGAAGATATTTAAAATTGCGAATTATTTAGTATTTGCTTAAATCCTAAGCTAATAAATTGAATTATTAACAATTAGTTAGCTTATAATTAATCTATTCATCCTGTATTAAATTGAATTTTGCATATTATTTATTCTACTATTTATATTAGATATGCATAATAAACAAGTTTTGCTTACAACTGCCGAAATGGGGTATGGTCATTTAAGGGCACTATATCCATTCACCGAAATTCCCGAATATAAGCTAGTAATTCTTGGACAAACAGATGGTTCTAAGCCTTTTGAAAAAAGAGTTTGGCGAATAGGCCTAATAATGTATGAATCGGCCTCAAGATTTAAGGATTTTCCAGTACTCGGATGGGTTGTTTTTAGCTTAATGAATGGGTTTCTTCGAATTCCTCCCCGAAACAAGCATGTGAAAAGCAAAAGAAGATCGTTCCCTTTTTGGTTGCTCGAGCAATTTATAAAAATGGGTTTAGTTGATGGTTTAAAGAACGAACTAAAAAATAAGCAAAAATCGCTGCTAACCTCATTTTATGCGCCAGTAATTGCATTATCAGGTACAGAAAATGTTAACGTATACTGTCAAATTTGTGATGCTGATTTAAGTAGGGTTTGGGTTGCTCGTTATCCTAAGAATGATAATACCCGATACTTTGCACCATGCAAAAGTGCTGTTATTCGGTTAAGACAATATGGTGTTCGTCCTCAAATGATACACCTAACAGGATTTCCTTTTTCTCACAAGCTAGTTGGTGGTATGGAAGAGGAAATTGCAAAGCAGAATTATACAGAAAGAATTAGTCTTTTAGATAATCCTAAAAGTAATAGTCAGAAACGTCCTCTTAAAATTGCCTATGCAGTTGGTGGTGCAGGTGCATTAACGTCGGTGGGAATCAGAATTGCAGATAATCTGAGTGATGATATACTAAGTGGTAAGGTTATACTTTATTTAATTGCAGGAATTAAAATAGAGGTAATCAAAGAGTTTCTCGATTATAAGGAGAAAAATTTTCCAAACTGCAATAATATTCAAATAGTATGGGCTCAAAATTTATCGGATTATTTTAAACGTTTCGATGAAATTATCTCACATGTGCATGTGCTATGGACAAAACCGAGTGAGCTTGTTTTCTATTCGGCATTGGGTATTCCAATAATTATGACTAAGCCGATTGGAGCGCAAGAAAAAGCCAATCGAGAGTGGGTAATTGAAAATAGAGCAGGGTTAGACCAATCGTCTTCACAAAATCTGGGTTATTGGATATTAACGCAGTTTCACAATGGAAACCTAGGTCGAATGGCTCACTCAGGTTGGTATAATGGTGTTCGAACTGCTTTATATCGAATCCCTGTCATTATTGACAAAACATCAAACTAAAATCTTCCTAGTAATAAAAAACAGCATAACAATTCAATAGCTTTAAATTGATATTCAGCTAATACGGGTCATCTACCTTTGTAATAAAATGTAATCAAGATGACACAAAAGTTAATGTTTCTTTACCTAAAAACCGGAGGAGGTCATTTATCCCCTGCTCGTTCAGTTGCTCAATGGGTAGAAAAAAATCATCAGGAAATTAAAATTGATTTAGTTGATGGCTTTGAGGGTGTTCGACCAATTGTAAAATTGGCGGTTGAGGATGGATACCGAAAATCGCAGGAAAAAGCCACATGGGTATTTGAAGGATTATACTTTTTTAATAAGTTCAAACCTTTTGCTCGCATAACGAGCTGGTTTATATCAAAATTTGTTGTCCCAATCCTTGAAAAGAAAATCCTAAGTGATAAACCCGATAAAATTGTAATCTTTCATTTCTTTTTAATTAAACCAGTAAGTGATATTATCAAAAAGCACAACCTTTCTATTCCTGTTTTGACTGTTGTAACAGATCCGTTTACAGCACATCCAATCTGGTTTTTAGATGTAAATCAACATTTTATAGTATTCAGCCAACAGCTAAAGGACGATTTGGAGGATAGGGTAAAAATATCACCTGAAAGAATTCAGCAATTTCCATTTATTCTGAACGAGAAATTCTCATCCACCCTTGCGGAGGATGAAAAGAAGTTAGTTCGAGATAGATTTGGCATATCAAAGGAATCGAAAGTTATTCTAATAATGGGAGGTGCTGATGGCATACCTAGAGGAGCACGGATTTTAAAAAGAATGCTTAATTCTGATATTAATGCACAAATCATTATAGTGTGTGGTCGGAATATCAATCTATATACTAAAGCATTGAAATTAAAGGAGGAGTTTAAGGCAAAAAACCTACATGTTTTTGGTTTTGTTGATTTTGTTTATGAACTGCTTAGCATTTCAGATTTGGTAATCACAAAATGCGGTGCATCAACCTTTATGGAAGTATTGATGTGTGGTAAAATACCGCTTATCAATAGCTATATTTGGGAGCAAGAAAAGGGGAATGTTGATTTTATTTGTAATAACCAGCTTGGCCATTACGAAAAAAGGGTCAGGAAAATACCTTTCCTTGTTAAAAGCATTATATACGACGACAACGAAAAAAGATTATATAGTCGAAATATAGACCAATTAGGCTTAGTAAACGGAACACCGCAAGTATCGGAATTTATATTACAATATGCATAATATAATGAATCTTCTAGTTTTATCGGATTTACACATCGACAATGGTGATAATTTTGGTTCCTTTGGCTGGAAGCCAAAAAAGTTTATTAAAACCCTCGAAAAGATAATTGATTACTACCAAATTGATCAGGTTGTTCTTAATGGTGATATTTTTGATCTTTATAAATACAGCTTTAAAGAGGTATATGCCAAGAACTTTGAATTGATCAGCTTTTTAAACCGAAAAAATTGTATTTATCTTAGGGGCAATCACGATTTGCTAACCCCAAATTCAAAGGACTCGCATTTAATTATTAATTCCCAAGGGAAAAGGATTCATATTGAACATGGTCATAATGCTGATTTTTTAAATGGCACAAACCTCGGTCGTGCCATTAGTCGAGTGGGATTTATTCTTCTTAAAGCGGCAACAAAGTTTAAATGGATTGAGAAGATTTATTTCAAGGTAATTGAATATGACGATGAGGTAAATCGGATTCCTCGAAAGTATAACTCCTATAAGTACCTAAAGTATGCTCTTAAACTTTTGCGAACATATGATGTAGTAATTCTTAGCCACACCCATAAGCTCGAAACGCATAAAACCTATTACCTAAACAATAAAAAGTTATACCTTAATGCTGGGACATGCTCATTAGGACGATTTCAAGCTGTAATTTTAAATACTGAGTCGTTAAAGTATGATACTATTAAGATAAGTAAAAGGGGTAAAATAGATACATCTGAGTTACCAGAAAAAACAATGGAAGAACTTTCGATAACGGGTTAATTAATAACTTTAAATCCTAATATGGTGATATCATCAATCTGATCTTTATTCCCTTTCCACTCATCGATAGTTAGCTCAAGCTCCTTTTTCTGAATATCAATTTCCTGATTGTGTATTCTCAATAGTAGTTCCCTGAAGCGTTTATACTTAAATTTATCGCCATTGGGCCCACCATTTTGATCAACATAACCATCGGTAAATAGGAAAACAGAATCGTTGGGTTCAAGATTAAAAGTGTGTTTTGTTATTTTACGTAAAATATTGCTTTTCCCTCCAATGGAAATCTTGTCGCCACAGAAAGTTATTAATTCGTTATTTCGGTATAGGTACAAAGGGTTGTGAGCTCCTGCATATTCACATACTAATGTTTGATTGTCGATGAGCAAATATGAGATATCCATGCCATCTGAAATTTTGGTATCAGCCTGTTTCCGATGAAAGTTATTGTATATCATTTTATTTAAAGTTGCCAACAC
Organism: Bacteroidales bacterium; assembly: GCA_025361485.1. Lineage (GTDB taxonomy): Bacteria > Bacteroidota > Bacteroidia > Bacteroidales > Tenuifilaceae > UBA8529. The sequence continues at coordinate 2,466 of JANYLA010000011.1, read as the reverse complement.
ATAAACAGGGTTGAAGTGCTGATTAATCTTAATAATTTGATTTAAATAGTTGTAGCACAATAAACTCATAAAGGCACCCGGAACACCATGCCCTGTACAATCGGCGAGTATTATAATTGATAGGTCTCTACCCTTGTTTTTTATTCGTTCGGCATAGCAAAAATCTCCACTAACAATATCTTTGGGTTTTAGTAGAAGAAATGAGTTGGGCAATATATTTCTTAGCTGCTTTTCATCAGTTAACAGGGCTTGCTGGATGCGACTGGCGTATCTGATGCTGCTTACAACGTTATCTTTTTGTTTTTCAACCTCCTTTTTTTGTATAAGGATAAGCTGATTTTGACAATTAAGTTCATCACGCTGAGCCTCTATCTCCTCCTTTTGGTTCTCAACCCGATTCTTTTCGATAAGAAGTTCAGCTGTTCTTTCATCTACCTTTTCCTTGAAATAGTTTAGATAGTCAAAAATCTCATCTCGTAGAATTATAAAATTTTGCCCTAATTGGCCAATCTCTCCTTTGGGGTTTGAAATTTTAATGCTTTCAATCAACGTAAATTTACTCGATACAAAGGCGTTTATATGTGATGATAAGTAAACGAGTGGTTTCGAAATACGCTTGGATACAATAATTGAAATTGTAATGGATACTATAAACAAAAACAGACCAACAAGAATGTATGTGAAGATTAGCTGCCTCGTTAATATGTGCTCATAAATATCAGCATTATCGACCAGTAACGAAAAATTAATTCCAATATCTTGAGCCAGTTGATCAAGTTCTATTCTCAAACCCTCTTTATGTTTCAGGCCAAGCTGCTCATCGAGATAAACAAGCTGATTAAATGTTGAATGATATTCATTAAGATGCTGAATGATTGGGAAAAAATTGTTATTTATTGTTGAATTTGATTCCAAACTATTAATCAACGATGTGATTCGTGCGTTCAAGCTATCGGCGTAAGCCTTCTCTCCACGAATAAAGTACTCTTTCTCCAAATAATTTATTGTATAAATGGTTTCTTTAGGAAAAATGCTGGATTTCTCAATCTTCATGATTGTTTTTAAAAGTTGTCCCTCAAACCCTGTTGTTTTATAGCCCCGTTGTTTTAGGAGAGAAACTACAGTATCTAATTTGGAGTTGTATAATTTAATATCATTGATAACTGTATTTAAAATTGAATCATTATCAAATGTTTCAACCACTTTCATTTGCAGTATTTTTTCTATCTTTTGCCGAATAGCAGTACTAATGGTATGATGCTCAAATAGAATTTCGCTTGTACCTGTTTTATAAAACGATGGATTCACTAAATCGTAGGTAAAAAAATCATTTTGTACATTAATATCCTGAAGAATCATAATTTGGGTATCCTGAAGTTCATGGCAAATTTTACTCAAATCATTTTTCTTATTAATAAAATAGGAGCTGACTAGAATGAATAACGTTGCCAAAATGGTAACCCCTAAAAACGACAATAGTATTTGAATCCTTAATTTTTGAAACATTTAAAAAATGATTTAACGATATGTTTTTAATAAAATAAAGGTCTAACTGTATACAAATAAAAAATTAATCTTTAACGTACCGAACACTAAATCCGTATGAGGTTGTAAAATATGTGCGTACAATTAAATCATTCTGATTTGTGATGTATCGATACCAAGCATGGGTCTTATCGAACTTTGTTGAAGACCAATAACAACCATAGGTTTCAGCCAAACCAAATGAGCCCATCGGAATTCGACTTCCGCCTAAAAGAGCATTAAATTTCAATTTTCCAGTTTCTTTCAAAAACTTACCTGCAATATCTTCACCACCTAAGAAATTTATTAGCTCTGTCCATTCTTCATCTGATGGTAGATGCCACCCTTTTGGACAATGCTTCAGTGCTGCTTCGTAGGTATAAAGCCTGCCGTACTTTTTGCAATTTTCAGGATTATTATCATAGCACCAACTTCCTGCGACCTCAATATTGAGGTTCTCTGCCATCCAAATTTTATTTTCAAATTTGATTGTTTTAAAATCCTGAGCAGTCAGGTTACTTGGTAAGTAAATTGAAAATAAAAAAATAATTAACGATACCGTTTTCATCATGTAATTGAATTAGTTTAAAGTGGAATATTTTATAAATTAACATTGAAATAATAATAGATTCTTCATCTTTATCTGTATTGAACTTTGAGCATAATGTATCTTCATTTTGCAGGCATCTTATTTTTTATGGTCGATTAATAATGAACGAGTTAAAAGATTAATGTATCGAAAAGCACCCATAGTAAAACTATTGCTATGGAATTAACTAAATAGAAACTTAATGTTAAGAAATCACTAGCGTTGCGTTAACTTAATTATATGTTCTTTGAAATGCTTGATATTGTTTAGTTCTAGCGGTTATTTGTCGAGCAACGATTTGAAATCCAATTTGCCGTTCTTTACTGAAAAGAACGAATATGAACCAAGGCAAA
>JANYLA010000010.1 GCA_025361485.1 Bacteroidales bacterium | reverse complement strand
AGACGAAAACAAAGGTCGAACATTTGCATTAAGAGAGAAAATGTCTTTCGGGCTTTTCTCTCTTTCCTTCATTCCGCTATCGCTGCATTTCGGAAAGAGAGAAAATCAATCATTGTTGCATTTACTAATTGAATTTTTCATGGGCATAAAAAAGCACCATCAAATTAATGTGGTGCCTCTTTTATATAATCGAGTGTCTAATGTCTAGCGTCGAGTGTCTAAAAGTCACTATTCATACTCCACAAAAACTCCTCGTTGGTTTGTGTTTTAACCAAACGGTCGCGGAAGAAGGCCATGGCCTCAACCGAGTTCATATCAGTCAAATAGTTACGGAGTATCCAAGTTTTGTGTAGTACCTCTTTGTCGAGCAGTAGGTCGTCGCGGCGTGTGCTCGATGCTGTAATATCAACAGCAGGGAAGATACGCTTATTCGATAGCTTACGGTCGAGCTGAAGTTCCATATTACCTGTGCCCTTGAACTCCTCGAAGATAACCTCGTCCATCTTGCTTCCAGTCTCGGTAAGAGCTGTTGCAATAATGGTAAGCGATCCGCCATTCTCAATATTACGAGCGGCACCGAAGAATCTTTTTGGTTTGTGAAGCGCGTTTGCATCAACACCACCCGATAGTACCTTACCCGATGCGGGTTGAACGGTATTGAAAGCACGTGCCAAACGGGTAATTGAATCGAGAAGTATTACAACATCGTGACCGCACTCAACTAATCGTTTCGCTTTTTCAAGCACAATGTTTGCAATTCTAACATGGCGATCGGCTGGCTCATCGAAGGTTGATGAGATAACCTCAGCGTTTACGCTACGTGCCATATCGGTAACCTCCTCAGGACGCTCATCGATCAGAAGAACGATCATGTAAACCTCTGGGTGGTTTGCCGCAATGGAGTTGGCAATCTCTTTTAAAAGAATTGTTTTACCTGTTTTAGGCTGAGCAACGATTAATCCGCGTTGCCCTTTTCCTATCGGGGTAAACATATCGATAACCCTTGCCGATATGGAGTTTTGTCCATTACCAATAAGAGTGAATTTTTCGTTTGGAAATAGAGGGGTTAAGTAATCGAATGGTACTCTGTCTCTAATATAATCGGGTGTACGACCGTTAATCTCATTCACCTTGATAAGCGGGAAATACTTTTCGCCATCCTTCGGAGGACGAATGGTTCCAGTAACGGTATCACCGGTTTTTAACCCAAAAAGTTTAATCTGCGATTGCGATACGTAAACATCATCGGGTGAACTAAGGTAGTTATAGTCAGATGAACGGAGGAATCCGTAACCATCGGGCATAATTTCAAGAACACCTGTTGTGCTTACAATACCATCGAAATCAAATCGGTCGTTGGTTTTACGCTCAAAGCCTTTACGGAAGTTGTTATCACGTATTATCGGCTTAATAGCACCTTCGCTGGTTTGCCCTTGAGTGTCTTGGTTTTGCTCTTCTTTGTTAATATTATCAGACTGAACCATTTCTTGGCTTTCAACAGCCACAGGAGTTTCAAACTCGTTAACCATCTCCTCGTTAGGCTCAACGATTGGCTCAGGAATCTCGGCAATGATATCGGAATCAGGTAGTGGAACCGATTTCTGATCCTTTAATATTGGTTTTGGACGGTTGAGTTGAAATGGTCTTGCCTCTTTTTTATGAGGTTGTTGATTATGAGGATGCTGTTTTTGAGGCTGAGATTGAGGTTGAGGTTGCTGCGGTTGATTTACTACAGGAAATTCCTTTGGAGCCTCTGGCTGGTTAGGCCTGTTTTCGCTAATGAGTTCTCTTGAAGCCTCTTTTGTGCGCGTAAAGCGTTTTCTTTTTTCGCGGTCAATGTTGGATTCCACTTTATTTGGAATCTCAATGATTTTTGGAGCAACCTCGATAGGTTTTTTATCCTCTCTCTTCTCCTCAGTTTTCTCTTTTACCTTTACCTTGATTTTGGTCTCACTAGCAGCATTGATTGCCTGTTGATCGAGTATTCGGTATATGAGCTCCTGCTTACGTAGATTCTCATATTTTTTAATATTCATCTCTTTTGCTATATCCTTTAAATCAGGAAGTAGCTTCTTGTTAAGTTCTAGGATGTCGTACATCATTATATGTTAAAAATTTTAATTGATTTTTTGTTAATGGAATGAAAAATGAATTTGATAATTGGTTGAAAAAAGAAAAATGGGATTAGAAAAATAAGTTATAGGCGGAAAACTTTTGCAATGATAAGGATTTACTTTTTAATACCCAAAAATATAGATGATTGTTTATCATTTCAGGTTGATTATAAAAAAAAAGCGAATAAAACCTGATATTTATCAATTAATAATTATATTCAACCGATTGTTTTTTTCAATGATATTGCAAAAGCATGAGACAACTTAAGATTATAAAACAGGTAACAAATCGAGAAACTGTTTCTCTTGATAAGTATTTGCACGAGATTGGTAAGGTTGATTTGTTGACCTCCGAGGAAGAGGTTAATTTTGCTCGCAAATTAAAAGAAGGGGATGAAGAGGCTTTGAACAAACTCGTTAAGGCTAATCTCCGTTTTGTTGTTTCGGTTGCAAAACAGTATCAGAACCAAGGTCTCAGTCTTCCCGACTTAATCAATGAAGGAAATCTTGGACTGATTAAAGCGGCTCAACGTTTCGACGAAACTCGCGGATTTAAGTTTATCTCCTATGCCGTTTGGTGGATTCGTCAGGCAATTCTTCAGGCATTAGCCGAGCAGGCACGTATCGTTAAACTCCCACTAAATAAAATAGGTTCCATAAATAAGGTAAATAAAGCATTCTCTGAGCTTGAGCAGAAGTATGAGCGCGAGCCATCTGTTGCAGAGCTGGTTGAGGTTCTTGAGTTGGCTACTGATGATGTAAAAGAAGCTTTAAGAAGTTCGAATCGCCATATTTCAATGGACGCCCCATTGACTCAGGATGATGATAGCAATTTATATGATGTAATCCTTTCGCACGATTCTCCTTCACCCGATAGAGGATTGCTGAATGATAGCCTCCGCAAAGAGATTGAAAGGGCTTTGGCCACTTTGACTCCAAGAGAAGGAAGCATTATTCGTTTGTACTTTGGGTTAAACGGTAAGCACCCTCATACTTTAGAGGAGATTGGCGAGGAGTTTGACCTTACCCGCGAGCGCGTTCGCCAGATTAAGGAGAAAGCCATCAAGCGATTAAAACAGACCACAAGGAGTAAGATATTGAAGACGTATCTTGGATAGTTGATAAGTATATAAGAGAGAGATGAGTTGTGAGTTAAAAGTTAACAAGTTGATAAGTCGATAGGTTAATAAGATAAAAAAAGATAAATGTTTAAAAAATGACGAGTTACTGAAAAGGTTGCTCGTTTTTTTTTATTTCTCATTTCTCACTACTCATTTCTCATTTCTAACTACTGTTAACTATTTTTTTTACTTTTGTAAAAAAAACCAATGGCACACCTAATTGCACCCTCATTGCTTTCAGCAGATTTTGGCAATCTTAATAAGGATATTGAAATGGTGAATACCAGTCAGGCCGATTGGTTTCATCTCGATATTATGGATGGTGTGTTTGTGCCAAATATTTCCTTCGGATTTCCGGTAGTTGCGCAGGTAAAGAAAATGGCTAAAAAGCCATTGGATGTGCACCTAATGATTGTTGACCCTGATAGATATCTCGAAAAATTTAAAGAAACTGGTGCCGATATTCTTACCGTTCACTACGAGGCTTGTAATCATCTTCATCGTACGCTTAGCCAGATTCGTGCACTTGGGATGAAAGCAGGTGTTTCCATAAATCCCCATACTTCAGTTGAATTGCTAAATGATATTATCGAAGAGGCTGATTTGGTTTTAATCATGTCGGTTAACCCAGGTTTTGGAGGACAAAAATTTATAAAGAATAGCGTTCGGAAAATCACTCGCCTTAAAGAGATGATTGCCCAAAAGGGTTGTAAAACCCTTATTGAGGTTGATGGTGGTGTCGACACAAACAACGCTGGCGCTCTTTATGCTGCCGGGGCCGATGTACTGGTTGCAGGGAATGCTGTATTTGGAGCTTCTAATCCAGCCGAAACAATTAGACTATTGAAATATTCTTAATTTAACTGTTTGTATTCTATTTTATTTGTAATATTGCAAACAAGAACGAACGATATGATTTCGCACAACTCGAATTTTTATGCAAGCTTTTATTACTTCTTCTTTTACGGAAGCAGGGGCTTGGCAATTTGTGTGAAATAAGAATGAGAAATTAAAAACGCAAAATAAACCAAGCCCCGAGAAATCGGGGCTTTTTGTTTTTAGTACAGACTTTAGATTACAGATGCTAGACATCAGACAAAATTTGAAGATGAAAATAGAGCAGCAAATAATGGATTGGATATGGATTCCTGCCTGCGCAGGAATGACAAGCCGAAATGATAATTCATCATATTATTTCTTTTACTTTTTTTATTGCCAAAACCATGGGGACTAAAAGCATTGTGTAGAGGAATTAGACAAACAAAGTGCAAAAGGGTCCCCCAAAGGGGGCCTTTTTTTATTTCAACCAAAAGATAAAAATGAAAAAGATTATTTCAATTCAAGGAGTTCGAGGCGCGTTTCATCAAGAAGCTGCAATCGATTATTTTGGTGGCAATATCGAAATTGATGAGTGCATAACCTTTCAGCAGTTTATCGATTCGGTTGAGAATGGCAATTCACACTTTGGTGTGATGGCCGTCGAGAACTCGCTTGTGGGGAGTATACTTCCCAATTATGCGCTTATTCGGGAATCGAACCTTCAAGTGATTGGCGAAATTTACCTAAGGATAGTTCAAAACCTAATTGCTTCCATTGGCGAATCGATTGATTCAATCGTTGAGGTTCGCTCACACCCAATGGCTTTAGCTCAGTGTACATCATTCTTCAAGAGCCGTCCTGAAATTCGGTTGATTGAAAGCGAGGATACTGCTTTGAGCGCAAAGCAGATTGCTGAACTTAAGCCAAAAGGTGTTGCCACCGTTGCTAGCCAAAATGCGGCGCATGAGTATGGTCTTGATGTAATTGCATCATCTATCGAATCGAACAAGGAGAACTATACGAGGTTCTTAATCCTTGAGAAAAAATCGACAGCCAGGATTCCTAGCGGCTCAAACAAGGCTAGCATAACATTCACAGCAAAGCATCAACCAGGTAGTTTGCTTCAAATCCTTAATCCGTTTTCCGTCAATGGAATTAATATGACCATGCTACAATCGTTGCCAATTATAGGAAAGAAGTGGGAGTACGTTTTTCATGCCGATTTATCCTTTGCATTGGTTGTGGATTTCTATCAAGCGCTTGAACATGCACGTCAACATACATCAACGTTGAAAATTTTAGGGGTTTACCGGAGCCATGAAATGGTTGAACAACCAGAAATGCAGGACAGTTTGGTTCATTATTGTTAAAGAAAATATTAAAACCACAAAGAACACTAAGTGCGTCACAAAGAGCTCAAAGAAAAAAAATCAGCAGGTATACTTTGTGAATCCTTTGTGTCCTTAGTGGTTAAAAATAAGATATTATGGAAATACAAATATCAAGAAGAATTGGAGAGGTTCAGGAATACTACTTCTCGAAGAAAAGACAGGAACTAGAGATGCTCTCAAATCAAGGTGTGAAGATTATCAACCTTGGGATTGGCAGCCCCGATTTGGCACCTCCAGCAGCGATGGTGGATATGCTGAACGAGGTAAGCAGCAAGAGTAATAGTCATGGCTATCAGAATTACCGTGGCTCCAATGAACTTCGTAAAGCAATTGCCGAGTGGTATGCCAGATTCTATGGCGTTTCCGACAATTTTGAAACAGAGGTTCTACCCTTGATGGGCTCAAAGGAGGGGATTATGCATCTAAGCATGGCACTTTTAAATGAGGGCGATAAGGTTTTAGTCCCTAACCCAGGATATCCTGTTTACCAAGCAGCATCCGAGTTGGCCGGCGCAAAAGTATTGACCTACTCGCTTCTTGATAAGAATAACTTTTATCCAGATTTCGATGAGCTAGAAAAACTCGACCTAAAAGACGTAAAGTTGATGTGGGTTAACTACCCGAATATGCCAACAGGCACAAGGGCAACCTTGCCACTTTTCGAACGAATTATTGAGTTTGGAAAAAAGCATGGAATACTGATTTGCCATGATAACCCGTACAGTTTTATTCTTAACCCCGAACCAATGTCAATTCTTCAGGTTGAGGGGGCAAGTGAGGTTGCTGTGGAACTTAATTCGTTGAGCAAATCACACAACATGGCAGGTTGGCGTGTTGGAATGATGGTGGGTAATGCCGATGTGCTTAAAGCTGTCCTCAGATTTAAAACCAATATGGATTCGGGAATGCCACTGCCAGTTCAATTAGCTGCTGTTGCTGCTCTTGGGTGCGGTAAGGAGTGGTTTAGTAACCTAAATGCAGAGTACAGAGAGCGTCAGCGAATTGCAAAGCAAATTGCAGGTGAACTTGATTGTACTTTCAATCCAGACCAAAGCGGATTATTTCTTTGGATAGAATTACCACCATACATGGTCGAATCCGAGGCTTTTTCAGGTGAAATACTTAAGCAATTAGGCATTTTCATAACGCCAGGAACGGTTTTCGGTAGTAATGGCGAAGGATATCTCCGAATCTCTTTATGCTCCGATTTAGATACTTTCAATGAGGCACTTTTAAGGACAAGACAGTTTAATATTTTTAGATAGAGAAAAGGAGATTGGAAGATTGGAAGATTGGAAGAATGGGAGAATGGGAGACAATACTTAGAATCTATATTCCAATATTCCAATATTCCAACATTCCAATGATAGACTTAAAATTAAAACAATATGAGGAATAACATTTCAATAGTAGGAACAGGGTTAATCGGGAGTTCAATGGCTCTTGGCCTTAGAGATTTTACCAATGGAATAGTTGGTTTCGATAGTAATCCAAGGTCGCTCGATTATGCTGTAAAGTCGGGTATAATTGATTTTAATGTTTCGTTGGATAGCATTTGCTATCATTCGGATATCATCATAGTTTCTGTTCCTGTTGATGTTGCTTTAACCGTAATTTCTGACATTCTTTCAAAATCAAAAGAGGATACCGTTGTAATTGATGTCAGCTCGACAAAGACTCAGATATGTGATATACTAAAGGATCATCCCAAGCGCAAGAATTTTATTGCTGCTCATCCAATGGCAGGCTCCGAAATGGGCGGACCCCAGAATGCCGATGCAAATCTATTCATAGGCCAAAAAGTGATTATTTGCCAATCAGAATTATCATCATCTATTGCAATGGAGCGTGCCATGGAAATATTCAAAAACCTTGGAATGTCCATTGAACTGATGGATGCTGAAACACATGATGGCCTTGTAGCCATGGTGTCGCATCTACCTCAAGTTGTATCCTTTGGTCTTGCAAGAACCGTAGGTATTTCTAATATTAATGACGTATGGAGCAGCATTGCTGCAAGTGGATTTGATTCATCAACACGGCTAGCAAAAAGTTCATCCGATGTTTGGACCCCTATTTTAATACAGAACAAAGAGTTTATTAGCAAATATCTAACACTTTTTATACATCAGATGGAAACCATAAAAGTGTTGATTGATTCTGAAAATATTGATGCGATTGACCAATTTATTCAGCAATCGCAGGGGGTTAGAGAAAAATTCGATAATAGTTTAAAAATTAAAACAGATCAAAAAAATGGAACCAATACCATTAGCAGGCTTAATCCCACCGAAGTTGTGGTTGCCCGAAATTAATAGTCCTTTATTAATAGCCGGCCCTTGTAGTGCCGAATCGCCTGAACAGCTACTTAATGTGGCCAATGAACTCAAACAGAGTGGCCGAGTTCACTTCCTTAGAGCAGGGGTTTGGAAACCTCGAACAACGCCTGGTTCTTTCCAAGGCTATGGCTCCGAGGCTTTGGAGTGGTTGCGAGATGTGAAACAGGAAACAGGATTGCCATTCTCAACCGAGGTTGGCTCAGAAAAGCATGTTTACGAGGCACTGAAATTTGGTGTCGATATGGTTTGGATTGGAGCTCGTACGGTTTCAAATCCATTTGTTATGCAGGAGATTGCCGAAGCTCTTCGAGGAGTGAATATTCCGGTGCTTGTGAAAAATCCCCTTAGCCCCGATATGGATTTATGGGAGGGAGCAATCAGAAGATTGCATAATGTTGGAATTCGTAAGATTGGTGCAATCCATCGAGGTTTTTCATGGTGGGGAAAATCGATTTTCAGGAATCAACCTTTTTGGAAAATCCCAATGGATTTAAGGGCAAAATACCCAAATCTGCCAGTAATCTGTGACCCCAGCCATATTTCAGGTAATCGAAGTTTGGTTCCTTTTGTCGCAAAGCGTGGAGTCGATTTAGGTTTCGACGGGTTGATTATCGAGGTACACCCCGAACCAACCAAGGCGTTGAGTGATGCGGCTCAGCAGTTAACTCCATTGGAGTTCAATCAGCTGCTTGCTTTTATCGATAGCGTTGGAAGTCCAGATCAATCCTACCCTGATGAGCTACTCAGCGAACTCCGCGCCGAGGTTGATATCATGGATGACCTTTTGCTTTGGGCATTATCCAATCGGATGGAGCTTTCAGGAAGAATTGCTTCGGTTAAAACGAATCGGAAGATGACTGCCTTACAACCAAAACGTTGGAATCAAGTGCTTGATAGGGTCACTAATACAGGAGAACAGTCGGGACTAAGAGCCGATTTTATCAAAAAGCTTTATAATGCAATTCATAAGGAATCATTATCGGTTCAAAACGAGCTGATTGAGAAAGTTAATTGATAGGTGTCAATTTTAAATTTAACTTTGTAAAACAAACCACGGAGACACAGAGAAAACAGAGAACGGCGAAGCCCTCAACGAAGTTAAACACAGAGAATTAATAAAAAACTCTGTGCACTCTGTGTCTCCGTGGTTAATTGTTTCCTAACTTTATCTTCTCAAAAAGTACTAAATGGAAGTGATAAGGATAAATGGCAAGGATGCTACTTCTCAGATTTTTATTGGGGAACGCTTGAGCGATATGCATATGTATGTCCCTCAGAGTAATACCTTTATCATTACAGATACCAATGTTAATAAGATTTATAGGAAGTCATTTCCTAACTTTCCTGTATTTATAATGAAAGCAGGCGAGGCTAATAAGAATCTTAGCACAGTTGCAGAGATTTACCGTTGGCTGCTTGATCAAGGTGCAGATAGGAACTCCTTTATTGTTGGCATTGGTGGTGGTGTGGTGTGCGACTTGGCAGGTTTTGTGGCATCAACATTTATGCGTGGTGTCAGCTTTGGATTTGTGGCAACAACGCTATTAGCTCAGGTTGATGCTAGCATAGGTGGCAAAAACGGTGTCGATTTGGATGGGTACAAGAATATTGTTGGAACTATCAATCATCCAAAATTTGTGATATGTGATATATCGATGCTTAAGACTTTACCTTATGTTGAACTTGTAAGTGGTCTAGCAGAGGTAGTGAAACATGCACTGATTGCTGATAGCACTAAGTTTGAGTATATTGAGAAGAATTCTGATTCTATCCTTGCTCTCGATTTAACAATGCTCGAATATTTGGTTACCCGTTCAGTAAGAATTAAAGCCGATATCGTTGAGGTTGACGAGCGCGAGGGAGGGCTTAGGCGAGTTCTTAACCTTGGGCATACTTGGGGTCATGCCGTTGAAAAGATTACAGGAATATCCCATGGACAGGCAGTTAGCATAGGTCTAGTGTTTGCAGCAAAACTATCCTATAATAAGGGGATGCTTTCGGAGATGGAGATGGATAGAATCGTGAATTTGCTTACAAAACTTGGGTTACACACTCAAACAAATGCCGATAGTGAGATTATTTTCGATACGCTTCAAAAAGATAAAAAGAAAGTTGGTAATGGTGTCCATTATGTCTTGCTGAGAAGTATTGGAGCCGTTGAGGTTGTTGAGATATCATTCGATGAATTGAAAAAATATATAGCATAAATGACACGTCCAGATATTTGTGTTGCGATTGCAGATACCTCATTCGATAATATTTTAAAAATATTGGAAGAGGTAGGAATGGCAGAGATTCGCATTGATATGCTTGACCTAATGCCAAATCAGCTGGAGATGGTTTTCTCTAGTCATAACAACCTAATTGCCACTTGCCGCCAAGGTCGATACGATAATGTTCAACGAGCATCAATTCTATCAAGAGCGATTGAAGCAGGTGCTGCTTGGGTCGATTTAGAGATTGAAACTACTCCTGAATGGAGGCAACCTTTGATAGATTTAGCAAGGAGCAAAAAATGCAAGGTTATCATTTCATGGCACTGCTTTGGCCGAACACCCGATGAGAATGAAATTTACAGTATTGTTGATAGTTTGTACGCTGCAGGAGCCGATATCGCTAAAATTGCTTGTCTATCGAACAATATAACCGATAGCGCTCGCATTTTAGGCCTTTACTCTAAATATCAACGATTAGTCGCGTTAGGAATGGGTGATGCAGGAATTATCACAAGAATTGCTGCATTAAAATTAGGAGCACCCTTTACCTTTGCATCGGTTGAGGGGAATTCTACAGCGCTAGGGCAGGTCGATTATAAAGAGATGGAAAAGATTATTAAGCAGATAGAGGGGTTGGGCTAGCGAGAGAATGGAATGATGGAATGTTGGAATAATGGGAATAGTTACTTACTGAATATAAGAAACAATGGAATTTATTATGCAAATTGTTTTCAACAACCCATTCTTCCAATATTCCAGTATTCCAATCCAATAGTAATCGTTTAAGCTGTAATGTTAGTAAATATGCTAGGATGTTTTATTTCGAATTTACCATGATATGACCAAACTCTTCGCAGTATTCGGAAACCCAATTTTACACAGTAAAAGTCCACAACTTTTCAACGCTGTTTTTAGCAGATCTCATGTTGATGCTAGCTACACTCGTATTCGGGTTGAGAAATGCGAGGATGTTGTTCGAACTATAAAATCGCTTAATATAATCGGTGCGAATATCACAACTCCTTTTAAAGAGTGCATAATTCCGATGCTCGATTTACTTTCTCATGAGGCAGAACAAATCGGAGCAGTTAACACAATTCTCAAAGATAATGGTGTTCTCAAAGGATTTAACACCGATTACTTGGGTGCTGTAAAATCGATTGAGGAGGCAGGGATAGATATATTTGGTAAGCGATGTTTAGTTATCGGCGCAGGAGGTGCATCAAGAGCCGTGGTTTTTGGATTAATGAATTCAGGTGCTGAGGTATTTATTGCAAATAGAACATCTAGTAAAGCTCAAAGTATTGCGAATCAACTCGGCTGTAATATTGCTAAGCTCGACGATTTAGATGAGATAATTGATAGTATCGATATCGTTGTATCAACCTTACTTCCCGATGTTTCTTTGGATAATTTTAGGTGGAGTTCAAATATTGAATTGCTACTAGACGCGAATTATCAAAAATCAAAACTTTCAGATGATGCGCAAAATGCAGGGATTAAGGTTGTTCGAGGCGATAGGTGGTTAATTCACCAAGCCATTGGTTCATTTATAATCTACACAGGTTTCGAACCATCTTTAGAGCTGTTAAGTAGTTCTATCAATAATAAACTTGATGAAAATCAGCTAAAGATTAAGTCGGTTGACCTAAATGAGATTAATTTGAATAGCAATGAGCCATTCGATATGCTTGTTGTTACCGATAGTCTAAACTCCGATGATGTTAAAAGAATAGTAGATGAAGAAATATATAAAGCCTTCAAAGGTTAACGGAACTATAGTTGCATCAGCGTCGAAAAGCGTGGCCCAACGTGCCATTGCCATTGCATCAATGGCCATTGGTCAATCGGAGATTATATCCGCAGGGAATAGCGATGATGTTCTCGTGGCCATATCGGTTTGCAAGGAGTTGGGTGCAAAAATTGAAGAAAAATCCGATAGCCTTGCTATTTCAGGGGGTCTCTCTTTACCAAAGGTGCCATTAAATTTAGACGAATCGGGACTTAGCGTAAGGATGTTCTCTGCAATTGCAGCAACTCTCGACGGAGAGGTGGTGCTGACAGGACATGGTTCTTTGTTGAATCGACCAATGAATATTGTTGAGAATTCATTAAGCCCGTTATGTGATTATTGCAGAACGAACAATGGCAAACTGCCAATCGTGGTAAAAGGACCATTCAAGGGTGGCGAGGTTACCATCGATGGTTCAATCAGCTCGCAGGTATTAACTGGGATTCTGATGGCTTCGCCATATGCTCAAAGGGATACAGTTATTCATGTTGATAATCTTCAAAGTCGTCCCTATATTGATATAACTGTTGGAATGATGAAGTATTTTGGGGTGGATGTTGAGAATCAGAATTATCAAGTATTCAAGATTAAATCGGGTCAGCGATATCAGCCTAAAACCTATACAGTGGAGGGCGATTGGAGCGGAGCAGCATTTTTGCTCGTTGCCGGTGCAATAGCAGGAAAAGTCAAGGTTGATAACTTGCAGTTAAACTCCACTCAGGCCGATAAGGCAATAATCAACGCCTTGATTTATGCGGGCGCTAAAGTCTCGATGAACGATAATCATATCGAGGTAACAAAGCATCAGCTAAACGGATTTCATTTTGATGCAATCCATTGTCCCGATTTATTCCCTCCTTTAGTAGCTTTGGCATCTCATTGCGAGGGCGAATCAAGAATCTTAGGCGTTAGCCGCCTTCGGGTAAAGGAGAGCGACAGGGCTGCAACCCTCATAGAGGAGTTTTGCAAAATGGGTATCGATATAAAGATTGAGGGTGAGTTGATGATTATTAAAGGAAGTAAACCTCATTCAGCAAAGGTTTCATCTCATGGCGATCACAGAATTGCAATGGCAACTGCAGTAGCAGCATTGGTAGGTGATGGAGATGTTGAGATAGATGGAGCAGAAAGCGTTGCCAAGAGCTATCCTGACTTTTTTGAGGCTTTGGAGAAAGTTATAAGCGACAAGTGATAAGCGATAAGTGAAAAGTGGATGATATGTGAGCATTTTGAAGGAATAAGAACAAACCAAAAGACAGAAGTAAAAGTTGAGGATATAACTAGAAATAAGAAATTAGAAACAAAGGAACTATGAACACATTTGGTAGAATATTTCGCATAAGCATTTTTGGTGAATCGCATGGAGCTATGATTGGAGTTACCATCGATGGTTGTCCTCATGGAATCCCTTTGAGAATCGAAGATTTTATTAGTGACTTGGAGCGCCGTAAGTCAGGTGCAGTTGGAACAACACCTCGACAGGAGGATGATTTGCCCGAAATTGTATCGGGATGGTTCAATGGTTTTACCACAGGTACTCCATTAACAATTGTTTTTAAGAATGCCGATACTCGTTCTTCAGATTATGCCGATTTAAAAGAGCATCCACGACCTGGTCATGCTGATTTTGTTGCGCGACAAAAGTTTGGTGGTTTCAACGATTATCGCGGCGGAGGCCATTTTTCGGGACGTTTAACCCTTGCATTGGTTGCTGCAGGTGTGGTTGCAAAAAAGATTTTACACAATATCTCTATCAACGCCTTATTAATTGAGGCGGGAGGAAAGTCAGATATTATGCAAGCCGTTATTGATGCTAAGGAGCAGGGCGATTCAATTGGTGGAATTGTAGAGTGCAGGGCAGGGTATATCTCAGTTGGATACGGTGAGCCTTTTTTCGATTCTGTTGAGTCGGTAATTAGCCATTTGGCATTCTCAATCCCTGCAATAAAGGGGATCGAGTTTGGTTCTGGTTTTTCAGCAGCGAAAATGCTAGGCTCTCAGCATAACGACCCAATTGTAGATGAATCGGGTAAAACATCGTCTTACAATGCAGGCGGAATAACAGGTGGATTAACCAATGGAAACGAGCTAGTATTCAGAGTTGCAGTAAAACCAACCTCAAGCATTTCAAAAGCGCAGCAGACCTTCAATTTTACTAACGGTAAAGTGGATGAACTCAAGGTTGAGGGAAGACATGATACCTGCATAGCATTGAGAGTTCCCGTTGTTCTTGAGGCGATTACTGCAATTGCTTTGGTTGATTTTACGTTGGTGACGAGGAAGAAGTGATATCGACGACATCAGATTTCAGATACTAAACAAAAGACAAAAGCAGATAAACTGATTATCTGCTTTCTGCTTTTACAGTCAACTATTCCCTCCCTTCAAGGTAGTCCTTAAGATACGAGTACTTCTCAGTCAGTTTCCCGTTTTTAAGAATGGTAGCTCGCTCGATAACGCCATCGCAATCATCGCATAGGAAGTGGGGGAATACCTTATCAACTAAAGTTTTGCCAAAATCCTCGCTTGCATCGCGGGGTAATTCGCCAGGCAAGTTATCGATTGACATTACTGTTATATTCTTGCAGTTGGAGAAAGCAGGTTCCTCTTTCTCGGTATAAGGATTGAAATCAAAGAATGGGTCTGCAATGGTTGAGGCTCTTAGGGTTGATGGTATTGGGCCAGGGATATCGCAGCTAACATCAGCAACGATGGTTATTTTGAAATCAGGTAAATGCATATCCTCCTTTGTGAAGAATAAAGGCGAGCGGAAATCCCAGTAGTGGCATGCAACTAAAATATCAGTAACCTTTGTATATGGTAGGAACGATGATTCGTGGTCGGCAGGATTGCTAACCCAGTAATCCCAATCGAAAGGCTTGCCATCCTTGCGCTTCGCGTAATGCCAAGGGTCAATTCGGCAAACCACAGGTTCATTAAAAGTTTTGGTAAGGAAATCTTCTGGGCTAACCTCTTTTAAATGGATCTCTTTAAATATCTCCATTGCACCACCTGCAACTCGACCTCCACCCGTGATAAGAATCTTTTTTGGGTCAAGGTTAACCTTGCGAAGTTCACTTATCATCTGCTTATAGTCGTGGCAATCGTGAGCCGCAGGAAGAAAATATCTTTTTGTACGAATTCCCCGAGCCCTCAATGCATTATATGCACCCACCACTCCAGCCCAATGACCAAAAGCCACTAGCCGGATTCCATTTTTATCGGTTAAGTATTCGTGGTCTAAAAGGGTAATGCCTTTTTCTGAGATTGCTTGAATTAATGGTAGATTATGTGGTTGTTTCTTTGCAACATGGGCAAAAAACAGATAGGTTTTACTGTTAATGAGGTATGGGATTTTAACCTCTTTTACCCCTAAGAGTAAATCGCAATCGCTCAAATCTTCTTTAAGGGTTAAGCCAATATCAGTGAATTCAGAATCTTTGTAACACCTTAAATCGCTAGGTTGTATATAAACCTCAATATCAGGAAATCGTTTAATTAGTTCAAGAGCTTGCTTAGGCGGCAATGCAACACGTTTATCGGGTGGAGTTTTTGTTTCCTTCAGGATGCCAATCTTGAACTTCGTATTCATAGCTTAAATCTTATAATAAATTACAATCTTGAACTTTTGCGAATGTAATAATTCCAATTTATTATCTATTTTATTTTTTACTGAAAGTTTAGATGTATGCTTAAAAACAGCATGAATCGATATTCATCTCATGCTATAAAGAATAAATTTATCTCGGTTTATATTTATTTTGATGAATTGTTTTTAGCCGATTGCCAGATTTCAAACGTATGTATCGCTTAGGGTCGGAATTAGAACCATTTCAAATAGTCAAATTGTAGGTTTTTTATTTCTTTTTCTATTACCTTTGCTAGGTTTTTTTAAATATCCATTTCAATTTCAAATAAATTCAAATTTACAATGACAAAGAATAAAAAATTTATTTCTTGTGATGGGAACTACGCTGCTGCACACATCGCCTATATGTTTAGCGAAGTTGCTGCAATTTATCCTATCACCCCTTCATCCACCATGGCAGAATACGTTGACGAATGGTCTGCTTTTGGTAGGAAAAATATTTTTGGAGAAACAGTGAAAGTTGCAGAAATGCAATCAGAAGCTGGTGCTGCTGGTGCTGTTCATGGTTCATTGCAAGCAGGTGCATTAACAACAACCTATACTGCTTCACAGGGTCTATTGCTAATGATTCCTAACATGTACAAAATCTCTGGCGAGTTACTCCCAGGCGTTTTCCATGTTTCGGCTCGTAGTATTGCTGCTCAAGCACTTTCTATCTTTGGCGACCATAGCGACGTTATGAGTACTCGTTCATGCGGTTTTGCTATGCTTGCTACTGGTAGCGTTCAGGAGGTTATGGATCTTGCCGGTGTTGCTCACTTAACATCAATCAAAACAAGAATTCCTTTCCTTCACTTCTTCGATGGTTTCAGAACTTCACATGAGATTCAGAAAATCGAAGTTTTAGAGAACGATGATCTGTCACCTTTGGTTGATCGTAAGGCTCTTCAAGATTTCCGCGATAGGGCTTTAAATCCTGAGCATCCTGTAACTAGAGGAACAGCTCAAAACCCTGATATCTATTTCCAGTCACGCGAAGCTGCTAATAAATTCTACGATGTTATTCCTGATGTAGTTGAAGATTACATGAAGGAAATCACCAAGTTAACAGGTCGTGAGTATCATCCTTTTAACTACTATGGTGCAGCTGATGCTGAGAATATTATTGTTGCAATGGGTTCAATTACCGATACTATTTCAGAGGTTGTTGATTACCTAAATGCAAAAGGCGAAAAGGTTGGTCTAATTTCAGTTCACCTATACCGTCCTTTCTCTGCTAAATATTTGTTAAAAGTTCTTCCAAAATCAGTTAAGAGAATTTGTGTACTTGATCGTACCAAAGAGCCAGGTGCTAATGGTGATCCATTGTATCTTGATGTTAGAGAGATTTTCTACGGTCAGGCTAATGCTCCTATAGTTGTTGGTGGTCGTTACGGTTTGAGTTCAAAGGACACTACTCCTGTTCAAATGATCGCTGTTTACGATAATCTTAAGATGAAAGAGCCTAAAAACCAGTTTACAGTTGGTATTAACGATGATGTTACCTTCAAATCATTACCAGTTGGCGCTGAGATTAACCTTGCATCAAAAGGTACATTCCAAGCTAAGTTCTATGGACTTGGTTCTGATGGAACTGTTGGTGCGAATAAAAACTCTATCAAGATTATTGGTGATAATACCGATAAATATTGTCAGGCATACTTTGCATACGATTCAAAAAAATCGGGTGGTATTACCGTTTCTCACCTTCGTTTTGGTGATGCACCAATTCGCTCACCTTATTTAGTAAATACTCCTGATTTTGTTGCATGTCACGTTCCTTCATATCTAGGAAGATATGATGTGTTAAAGGGGCTTAGCGATGGTGGTACTTTCCTTTTGAATAGTATCAATGATGTTGAGGAAACAAAGAATAAACTTCCTAACTCAATTAAAAAGTATTTAGCTGAGAAAAAAATCAATTTCTACATCATGAATGCTACTAAAATAGCAGAGGAGATTGGTTTAGGTAACAGAACAAATACAATTATGCAGAGCGCATTCTTCAAAATCTCGGGCGTTATCCCTTACGAGATGGCAGTTAAGGATATGAAGAAAGCTATAGATAAATCATTTGGCCGTAAGGGTGAAGAGATTGTAAAGATGAACTATGCTGCCGTTGATCGCGGTGGTGTTGTTACTAAAGTTGAGGTTCCTGCTGAATGGGCAAAACTTACTCCAGAGAAACCAATTGAAATTCAAGGAGCACCTAAATTTATTAATGATGTTGTTGTTCCTGTAAATAACATGATGGGCGATGATCTACCTGTTAGCGCATTCCTTGATCGCGAAGATGGTACTTTCCCAAGCGGAACAACTGAGTACG
Organism: Bacteroidales bacterium; assembly: GCA_025361485.1. Taxonomy (GTDB): domain Bacteria; phylum Bacteroidota; class Bacteroidia; order Bacteroidales; family Tenuifilaceae; genus UBA8529. The sequence goes on along the minus strand of JANYLA010000010.1, from coordinate 12,243 downwards.
AGAAACGTGGTATCGCTGTGAATGTTCCAGAATGGGTGCCATCTAATTGTATTCAGTGTAACCAGTGCGCTTACGTTTGTCCTCATGCTGCGATTCGTCCTTTCCTTTTGACTGATGCTGAACTTGCAAAAGCACCAAAAGGAACTGAGACTGTAAAAGGCAATGGTGGTATTAAAGAGTATAATTTCCGTATCCAGGTAAGTGCTTTAGATTGTACAGGTTGCGGTAACTGTGCTGATGTATGCCCATCAAAGACAAAGGCTCTTGTGATGAAACCACTTGAGAGCCAAATGGAAGAAGCAGAGCGATTTGCATATATGCATAAAAACATTGGCTACAAAGATATTCTTGGAAAAGAAAAATCAGTTAAGAATAGTCAATTCGTTCAACCACTATTTGAATTTAGCGGTGCTTGCGCTGGTTGTGGAGAAACACCTTATATCAAGACAATCACTCAACTATTCGGCGATAGAATGATTGTAGCAAACGCTACAGGTTGTTCATCTATCTATGGTGGTTCTGCTCCATCGACGCCATACTGTAAAAATAGCGAAGGTCAAGGCCCTGCTTGGGCTAACTCACTATTTGAAGATAATGCTGAGTATGGTTTTGGTATTTCACTTGGAGTTCAGAAACTTCGTGAGCGTATTGCCGAAAGAATTCAAGTTGCTTTAAATGGTAGCTATAGCGATAGCGCAAAAGCTGCGATGAAAGAGTGGGTTGATACAAAAGAGAATGCTGCAACTTCAAAGACCGCTTCAGCTAATTTGATTGTTGAACTAGAGAAGATTAATGATAATTTCGCGAAAGAGCTTCTTGCTCTAAAACAGTACTTCATCAAGAAATCAATTTGGATTTTTGGTGGTGATGGTTGGGCTTATGATATCGGATTTGGTGGTCTTGACCATGTTATGGCTACTGGCGAAGATGTTAACATCTTGGTTATGGATACTGAGGTGTACTCAAACACAGGCGGTCAAGCATCGAAATCGACTCCAATTGCTGCTGTTGCTAAGTTTGCTGCATCAGGAAAACGTATCCGCAAGAAAGATTTGGGTATGATGGCAATGAGTTATGGTTATGTATATGTTGCTCAGGTTTCGATGGGCGCCGATCATAATCAGTATTTCAAAGCGATTAAGGAAGCTGAGGCTTTCCCTGGTCCTTCAATTATTATTGCTTATTCACCATGTATCAATCATGGCCTGCGTAATGGTATGGGTGCAACCCAAAACGAAGCTAAACTGGCTGTGAAATCAGGTTACTGGCATATGTTCCGTTATAATCCACTTTTGGAGAATGAAGGTAAGAACCCATTCCAACTTGATTCGAAAGAACCAGAATGGAATACTTTCCAAGATTTCTTGAAGAGCGAAGTTCGTTATTCGTCACTTCAACTTTCGTTCCCTGAAGCAGCTGGCGATTTATTCAAAGCTGCCGAGGATAACGCTAAATGGAGATACAAGTCATACTTGAGAATGGCTGCAATGGATTTTACAAAGTAGTTGTTTTTATTATTATATTTATTAAAGGGTGTCTTCGGACACCCTTTTTTATTAAATTAGCATTTCAAAAATCACTAAAAGAATTTTGCTGTTTGAGAAAAATACTAAATAGAAAATGCTTTTTCAATATTAGAAATCTTATTTCTATATTCTTTTTGTTTGGGGTCATTCTTAACTCCATAGATGTTTTAGCCCAAAACCCAGAACCAGTTTATCGGAGATATACAGTTGATGATGGGTTGCCATCATCTTTGGTTTATCATGTTTTTCAAGACTCAAAGGGATATATGTGGTTTGCCACGGGGAATGGAGTTAGCCGATTTGATGGGTATAAATTTGAAAACTTCGACATGCAATCAGGCTTGGTTGATAATGAGGTCTTTGAGATATACGAGGATTATAAGCATCGAATATGGTTTATACCAATGTCAGGCAAACTTTGCTATTACGAAAATCAGAAAATAGTTCCCTATAAGTACAATAATAAGATTACTGAAAATGCGAAATCTTCCCGCGGACCTTTTAAATGCTCGTTTTACGTTGATAGCTTAGATTACGTTTACCTCAGTTTAAAAAGAGTCGAAAGATTTTCTATTAGCCCTGAAGGGGTTTTAAAGAAAATTATAAACCCTAATAACGAGAATAATATCACAGCTACGGAATTGAGTAATAGAAAAATTCTTATTTCTAACTCTTACAAACCTTTTTCGAAGTATTTAGAATTTCAGGGGATTAAGCAAACAACAAAATATTTAATTCAGAATTTAATAGATGAAACCACTGTTGTTCATCATCATCTCTTCTTTATCTTGTCGGAAGACAACTCAATTTATATAGCCATAAAGAAAAATATTGTTAAGCTTAAAAACGGAAAGATAATAGCTAAGAGATATTTTGGTGAGGATTTAATTTGGATGAGTATTGATGAGGATAAAAACCTTTGGGCTGCAAAGCAAAGCGGAGGAGTTCGGTGCTATAAGAATTGTGAGATTGAATCGGCTCCGCAAAAGGAATTTCTACTTAATTCAAAAATAACATCTGTAATAAAAGATAAAGAGGGTGCTTATTGGTTTAGCACCTTGAATGATGGAGTTGTTTATTGTTCTGATATTAATGTTTTGAGTTACACCAAGGAGAGCGGACTGGTTGATAATCGGATTAATGTTATAGATGCTTCCAGAGAAGGGGTTTATATTGGTTACGAATTTGGTTTTGTAGACTTGCTTACTCAAAATACAATTAAGCATTTTAAGTCACCTATAGATCTTGTAGAGAAAAATTCTGTTCGAAGGTTCTTAATCGATTCAACAGACAGTAGGGTGTGGATTAGCGCAATTGCTAACGTATATTGGATTAAGGATAACAAGCTAACTGCTTTGGGTTCGACTCCAAGTTTGACCATGGTCTTTCCGAAAAAGATTATAAAAAGTCGATTTAATGGATATTGGATAGGGGCAACAAGAGGTTTAGTAAAATGTGAGAATGATAAAGTCGTATATGAATCATATGCTAACAAAGAATTTGAAGGCGTTATTTATGATCTTGTTGAAGATGAGAATGGTGCCATATGGTTCTGCTCAATTGATGGCATCTGGGTTTACTTTAATGGGAAATATAAATTTGTAGGTTCCGACAATCCTATTTTTGCACAAACTTGTTTTAGCATTATTCGTAATCCAAACGATTCATCGATGTGGATTGGCACTGGAGGTTCGGGAATTATTATAAAGGGAAAGAAAGGTATAAGTCATATAACAAAAGAAGATGGATTGATTTCAAATTCTATTAACCAAATGTTTGTTAAGGGAAATAATGTTTGGGTAGCTGCAAAGCAGGGTCTTTCCAAAATAATTTTGAACAATGGAAGAATAATTATTAAGAATTTCACAACGGCTAATGGCTTATCCACAAACGAAGTTTCGTCTGTTGCAGAGTATAAGGGAATTGTTTATGTTGGCTCTCCAAAGGGATTAACTGTTTTTAATAAAAATGAGGTTGCTGAAAGCCCAACACCTCCAAGTATTGTAATCTCAAAATTTAGGGTTAATAATAACTGGGTTGACCTGATGTCAAAAAAAATAGAATTGGCATATGACCAGAATTCGTTGAATATCGATTTTGTTGGATTTGTATATCGAAATGCAGGTAAAGTTAACTACAGGTATAGAATGCTTGGGGTAGATACTGCATGGGTTCAAACACAAACTCCCAGTTGCCTTTACAATGGGCTTTCGAATGGCAGCTATAAGTTTGAGGTAGTAGCCCAGAGTTATTGCGGAATTTGGAGTTCGAAACCTGCTTCAATCACCTTTACAATTCATCCTCCATTCTGGAAAAGAATTTGGTTTTTAATATTTGTGGCAATTATCTTCTCATGCTTCATTTATGTTGTCTATAAAGTTAGGATAAACGAAATACATCGAAGAAACAATTTATTGCAGAATGTAAACCTTTATAAACAGCAGTCGCTAAGACAGCAGATGAACCCCCATTTTATTTTTAATACTCTTAATTCTATTCAACTTTTTATTCTTGAAAAAGACCCAATCAGCTCACACAAATACTTAACCAAGTTTGCACGGTTAATGCGAATGACTCTCGATAACTCATTATATCCTACAATTCCATTACGTGATGAGATAGAAGCGCTTAAGCTATACCTTGATTTGGAAAAGCTTCGCTTAGAAGATCGATTTGATTATTCCATTGAATTTGGCGCTGATGAAACTATCTTAAATTACAAAATCCCAACATTATTGATCCAACCATTTGTTGAGAATGCCATATGGCATGGTATCTCACTTAAGAAAGACCAGATGGGATGGGTGAAAATTAAATTATTGGATAATGATAGAAGCATAACTTGTATTGTTGAGGATAATGGCGTTGGACGACAGCAGGCTGGCGAGGTAAGGCAATTGAGGAATAAAGAACATAAATCGAGAGGTTCGCAGATAACACAGCAGCGAATCGATTTGTTAAGCTCAATGTATAAGGAGAGGTTTAGTATTAGCTACGATGATTTAATTGATAATCAGGGATTTTCATTGGGTACAAGGGTTTCAATCATTATACCGAAGGAGATTTAGATAATATTCGTAAGATGTTGATCTAATAATATAATAAATAGGTAAAATTTGTACTTTTGCCGAAGTTTTAAAAATAATCTTTTGAATTACACCAACCATGCTTAGAGCATTAATAGTAGATGATGAAGTTGCGTCAATTAGATCGCTTGAAATTTTATTAAGTCAATTTTGCAAACAGATTGATGTAATTGGAGTTGCTAGGTCTGTTGATGAGGCTATTTCCCAAACGCTTAAGCTTAAGCCAGATTTAATATTTCTTGATATTGAAATGCCATCGGGCACAGGGTTCGATTTTCTTGAGAAAAGTTTATGCTGTAATTTTGAAGTTGTTTTTATAACTGCTCACAATAACTATGCTGTTCAAGCTTTCAAATACAGTGCAATTGATTATATACTCAAACCCATTGAGATAGATGATTTGATAAATGCGGTTGAGAAAGTTGCAGAAATTCGAAAAACTAACCTCGATAGCCGCAATAAATACAATACGCTATTCGATAATCTTAAGGATATTATTCCTCAAAAACTCGTAGTTGTTGTCAACGGTCAATATGAGTATATCGATTTAAGAGAGGTTGTTTTCTTTGAATTGAGTAAGGAAGAGGTGGAGGTTCATCTAGAGAATGGTTTAGTTCTTAAAATCGAAGACACATTTAGCTCAATCGAAGAACAGCTCCTCGAACGAGGATTTTATCGAATCCATCAGGATTATATGTTAAATACTTTAAAGGTTAAAAGGTTATTTAAGGCCAATAATAGTTTTGTCGAATTGATTAATGGGATGCAATTACCCCTGAATCCAATAAAAAGAGATGAGTTTGTTTCTAAAATCTCTGAACAGAATTTACATATCTAGTTTTAAAGCATATATTTTGGGAAGAATCTTAGCGTTTGATATAGGTCGAAAAAGAACAGGAGTTGCAGCAACCGATCCCTTAAAAATTATTGCTAACGGGCTAAGCACAATTCCAACTGATTCGGTAATAACCTTTTTAACGCAATACCTGATTAAGGAGAGCGTTGAGCTCGTTGTTATTGGCTATCCTCGGCAGATGAACAATCAGCTATCAGAAGCTGTTACACATATTCAGCCAGTAATCAATCGTATAAAAAAGGTTTTCCCTGATCTGCAAATTGAACTTGTTGATGAGCGATTTACCTCAAAAATGGCCTTTCAAACCATGATTGATGGTGGTGTAAAGAAAAAGGATCGACAAAATAAAGCGCTTGTCGATACCATTAGCGCAACAATAATACTGCAATCCTATATGGAGAGTAAAAGTTTTAATAAATTTTAGTTCTAATATGATTCGTCCTGTTTATATTTATGGTTCACCCGTTCTACGAAAGGTTGCCCAAGACATTGATTCGACTTACCCCGAGATCAAACAGCTGATTGAGGATATGTTCGAAACCATGCATCACTCCGATGGTATTGGCCTTGCGGCTCCGCAAATAGGATTATCCATTCGCTTAATCGTGATTGATGCCTCTCCTTTGGAGGAGGATGAACCCGACTTAAAGGATTTCAGAAAAGTGTTTATTAATGCTAAAATTGTTGAACGTTTTGGCGAGCAAATACTTTACAAAGAGGGTTGCTTGAGCATTCCAAACCTTCGCGAAGAGGTTGAGCGAGAGGAGAAAATTCGAATCCAATACTTTGATGAGAACTTTACCCTTCATGATGAAATATTTGATGGAATCCCAGCTCGTATTATCCAACACGAGTACGATCATCTTGAGGGTATGCTTTTTACAGATAGGGTATCCGCTTTACGCCGTAAACTATTAGGAGGTAAGCTAAGTGCCATTTCAAAAGGGAAATTTGATATTGAGTATAAGTTCAAACTTTCAAAGTAGGAGATTGTATTATTCGTTGGTTCTATTATCCCTCGTATCGAGGGATTTTTTAGTTTCTATAACACTACTGTCCGACAAAAATAATTATGTCCCTACGGGACATATGGCGAGAAACTAACTCTTTATCTACCAATATTATGTCCCTGCGGGACTGTCCCGTTAGGGACTCAATATTGGTAGAAGATAAAGAAACCCCTAGTTTTTTAAGTCCCGATAGGGACGCAATAGAATTAAGGGTTTTAGCAACTCTAAAAAGATTTTATCGGACACTAGTGTTTCTATAACATGTATTTCGAATCATTATTGTCCGAATAAATTTCTATTTAGCTTCGCTGAGCCTTCGGGTTCGTCCCTACGGAACTTTATTAAATTTGCATTTTGCTTTCTACCAATATATTGTTTCTAACGGGACAGTCCCAGAGGGACGACATAATGGTAGATAAAATGTGAACCCCTGCTAATTTTAGTCCCGTAGGGACGAAATAAATACAAGCGTTTTGTTAAGTATATAATTTTTTAGTCGGACAGTAGTGATTTCGAATAAAAAAAGTAACTTGTTGATAGGAAGATAAAAAAATCACATGAGTTTGCCTATCAGCATTAAGGAAGTCCCTTTTTTTAGATTAATTATCCCTTTTCTTGCAGGAATTGCCTGTCAGTATTGGATTGGCATTCTTTCTTCCTCCTTGTGGAATTATGCTTTAGTAATATTCCTTCTAATACTCACTTTTGTCAGTTTTTTTCTTGCCTCTCAATGGCGATTTCGTTGGCTTTTTGGTGTTGTGATTAACCTATTTATTTTCTTTTTCGGGGTTTTATTGACCGTTCGACAACCTACTTCCGATAAGTTTGAGATCAATAATAGGAACAGGGCGATTCTCTACCTGCTCGATAATCCTCAGCTGAGAACGAAATCAATAAGGGTTGAAGCTGAGGTTCGATCTATTTACGCTAATAATACCTTATGGTCAACTAATGAGAAGATGCTTATCTATTTCGATGTTCGGGATAGTTTAGCGTCTGAACTACGCTACGGAGCTGAAATTGCTGTCGATCTTGTACCACAAACCGTAAGCCTGTCAGGCAATCCTAATCAGTTTGATTATAAAAAGTATCTTTCCGATAGAGGTGTTTGTTTCACTGCTTATTTAAAACCAAATACTTGGGTTGAACTCGGAAACCACGGAGTGCCAATTAAGAAGATTGCATTACAATTAAGAGATAAGTTGGTTCTGCTATTTAAATCCTATGGTTTATCGGGCGATGAGCTGGCCGTTGCATCTGCATTAACACTTGGTTATCAAGATTTGTTGGACGATGAGCTAAGGCAAGTTTACTCAAGTTCAGGGGCAATGCATATCCTCTCGGTATCGGGTTTACATGTTGGGGTTCTCTATGTGCTTCTTTCATTTCTACTCTCTTTTCTCGATAAAAAAGTTTTGACTAGAGCAATTAAAGCGTTAATACTCTTAGGCTTTTTATGGTTCTTCGCGCTTATAACAGGATTACCTCCTTGTGTTCAGCGTTCAGCGTTAATGTTTTCATTCTTGGTTATTGGTGATTTTTTTAAACAAAAATCCAATATCTATAATACATTGTCTGCATCGGCTTTTGTTTTGTTAGTAATTAACCCATATAACTTGCTCGATATCGGTTTCCAACTTTCTTACCTAGCAGTTGTTTCCATAGTTTTTTTCTATCCCTACATATATAAGCTGCTTTATGTTAAGAACTGGGCGCTTGATAAGGTATGGTCGCTTGTGGCGGTGTCCTTAGCCGCTCAATTCGGGACGCTGTCTATTTGTATTTTCTATTTTCATCAGTTTCCGAACTATTTTCTATTGGCAAATCTGGTAGCAATACCATTATCAACCATTGCGCTTTACCTGTCTGTTTTTTTGATTGGTTTTTCGCCATTTCATCTTTTGGCAGGATATATTGGTATAGCATTTTCATTTATTGTAAGCCTGCTTAACCATGGGCTTGAATACATTGAGAAACTTCCATACTCAGTTACCGATGGTCTGAATATGTCTGCTTTGCAAATGTTTATTGTGTTTGGAGCGATATTGGCATTCTCTTTTTACTTGATAACGAAAAGGAGTAGGTTCGTTTTTGTAAGCCTTTCGCTAATTGTTTTCTTTCTAGTCCTCAATCTTAAATCATATATCGAGAATAATCAAGCAAAGGAGATTGTTTTTTACAATGTCAATAAAAAGTCGTTGGTGAGTTTTCGATTAGGTGAAAGTTTGATTTTTGTTGATGTTGATACTACTAAAATTCAATTTGTCGATAAGTACGATTTCTTTACAAAGGGTTATATTTCATCGGTATGCGCAGGAAAAGATATAGTGATAATTAACCCTTCTCAAAATAAGATTAAGGCAAATAATGCGATACTTGGAATCAAGAATCAACATGGGATTTCAATGATTAATTTTATGAATAAAACCATTGCTATTCCTTTCAGCAAATCACTGAATGGGTTTAAAAGTAATCGTAAGTTTAATATTGATTATCTTGTAGTTAACAATTTTTGTTCTTATGGCGTTTTAGATTTTTTCAACCCGAAGATGGTAATTATCGATTCGTCGGTATCTAAGTATGCTCTGGTGGATATTGTCCTAAAATGCAGACATGATGGTATTCCTTATTATATTACTTCAGCGCAAGGGGCTTTTGTTCTTAAAATTTAATTAGATGTGTAATAAAAGTCTAAGTATTGTAGCGTAGTCCTTTAAATCCAGTGTATTTTTTGATTTATTACTAGAATGACTATTAGCCTTTAAATCAGTGAGACTATAATTTTGAGAAGCAAAATTATTTAGTCGAACTGTTCCTGAACTTGTCGAAGGATCATATGGGTTATATTCCCCGCCACTTGTGGCGCATATAAAATAAGTTCCATGAAGATACCTCGTCCGCTTGCGGCGAGGAGTTTCATTTATACCTATCGGATTTGAGTGTAATAAAAATAAAAACTTTCTCAAGCAGTTAAAACCACTTAAGAAAGTCAGGTTATAAAACCTAAAAAAGGATACTAACCTCTTGCTACTTCTGTTGAATTGACAACAACTTGGCTATAAGCAGGGCATGTCTTTTTTGTACAAGAACTAAATGCTATTGCTATTACAACCAGAACAAATAAAATTGCGAAAAATTTCTTCATTGCTTTCATCGAATTACGGTTTGAGAGTCCTGTGCTAATATATTTAAAAAAACGCTACTTGCAAAAAGTTAACCCTTATTGTTTTGGTTTTTTTCTGTTTTGTATGCATAAGCCGGACATGCATGTTGCATACATGAAACCATTCCTGTCATAATCGACATGAGCAAAACCATTGCCAAAATTTTTCTTTTTTTATTCATTGTGCTTCGATTTGTTAATAAATATCAAGTTATCAAAATTAACTATTTGATTATTACACAACAAAAGTATTGAAAAAAAGGTTCGATTTATTTTTCTAAAGGAGATATATATCATCTTTTTAGTAGCGGGATTTACTCGAAAAAAAATGTAAAAAATACCTATGCATGTACTATAAATACCGAGTTGTAAGAAATTTTAGACGCTTATTATATTTGACTATCTGGAGTATTTTTAGGGTGAACGCTTCAACCATGGGGGTATAAAATTACCTGTATTTAGTATCTTAAATAATTTTTGATGGATGTATTATAATTCTGACTTCTGAAGTTGTAATCAATTGAATGATGTAAAAGATTAATAAAGAACCTTATGTTGCTAAATTAATTAATTGAAAAAATGAGCTAGTTTTGGTTGTTAAATCAATAGACCAGTACAATGTATCATATAATATCAAACTCTCCATTCTTTAGAGGGTTAAGCCCGCAGGAGGTGGAGTCAATCCTTAGTAAAATTTCACATTCAATAAAGTCCTTTACTAAAGGTCAAACAATTGCTCAACGTGATGAGGAGGTGAATAATCTTTGTATCGTTGTTGCAGGAAGCGTAAAAGGCGAAATGGTTGATTTCTCAGGTAAGATTCTTAAAATTGAGGAGATGTTTGCTCCGCAACCTATTGCTCATGCATTCCTGTTCGGTGAGCGAAATCGCTACCCTGTTGATGTTATTGCCATTGAGGATTGCAAAATCCTTTTTATACCTAAACCAGATGTCATACGAATGCTTCAGCAAAACGATGTTATTCTTCGAAACTACCTGAATGCAATATCCAATCGTGCACAGTTTTTATCCAATAAACTTTGGTTTCTGTCGTTCAAAACTATTAAGGAGAAAGTGGCACACTATCTGTTAAATCTGTTGCGGAGCGAATCGGCATCAGCAATAGTCCTACCAAAATCACACCAAGAGCTAGCGGAGTTTTTTGGAGTTACTCGCCCTTCGTTAGCTAGGGTTTTTGCCGAGATGCAGGACGAAGGGATTATTACCGTTAACCGCAGAGAAATTTCAATTATTAATAGGAATAAACTTTTGGCTATGATTAAGTGAGTTTATATGTTGAAAAGTTAACATGTTCTATTCCGTTTTTCCTTTAACCATTAACTTATAACTATTCACTAAAAATCACTTACTTTACGTCATATTACACTTTTATTGAATGAAGGCTCTAATTTTAGCAGGAGGAAAAGGGACACGTTTAGGTGAGAAAACACAACTTACGCCTAAACCGATGTTGCAAATTGAAGGAAAGCCCGTTTTGCAGCATCAGATAGAGCTGTTTAAGAGTTATGGAATTACAGATATAACTTTACTGGTAAATCACCTGAGCGATTCTATTATTCAGCATTTTGGTAATGGAAGCGCATTTGGTGTTTCGATTAAATATTACAATGAGCGCGAACCGCTTGGAACTGCTGGAGGTCTTAAAGATTTAGAGGATGATTTAACATCCGATTTTCTTCTTCTATACGGAGATGTAATGCTAAACATGGATTTGAACCGGTTAATCGCTTTTCATAAAAAAAACGAAAGTGATTGTACTATTGTGGTTCACCCCAATGATCATCCTCAGGATAGCGATTTAGTTGAGATTGACGATCAACGTAGAGTTGTTGCATTTCATTCCAAGCCTCATAGCGAAGGAAAATTTTATAGAAACTTGGTAAATGCTGGGCTTTATGTAATGAGCCCTATTATTTTAGATTTTATAAAAAAAGGCAAGAAAGCTGATTTTGGACTTGATATATTTCCTTCTATCTATAAAAAAATAAACATGTTCGGCTACAATACAGCCGAATATTTGAAAGACATGGGAACTCCTTCGCGCCTTGAAAGAGTTACAAAGGATTACCAGTCAGGTCGCATCGAGCGTTCCAATTATCAGAATAAACGCCCTTGTATTTTTTTGGACCGTGATGGTGTACTAAATGAGGATACTGATTTAATCTCTCGTCATGAGGATTTGAACCTGTTTGAATTTGTTCCGGAGGCTGTAAAAAAGATAAATCAATCGGGATACCTATCGGTTGTAATTACCAACCAGAGCGTAGTTGCTCGTAATTTGTGCACCTACGATGATGTAAAGGTAATTCATAACAAGATGGAGGCATTACTTGGTGAACAGGGAGCATACCTGACTGGAATTTACTTTTGTCCGCATCACCCTGATGGGGGTTTTCCTGGGGAGAATATAAAATATAAAGTTAATTGTAACTGTCGCAAACCAAAGCCTGGGATGCTGCTTGATGCTGCCAAGGAATTTAATATTGATTTGAAGAGATCTTGGATGGTAGGTGATTCCGACAGGGATATCAAAGCTGGAAAAGCCGCTGGTTGCAGAACAATAGCAGTTCGTACTGGTCGT
>JANYLA010000009.1 GCA_025361485.1 Bacteroidales bacterium | reverse complement strand
AGACGAAAACAAAGGTCGAACATTTGCATTAAGAGAGAAAATGTCTTTCGGGCTTTTCTCTCTTTCCTTCATTCCGCTATCGCTGCATTTCGGAAAGAGAGAAAATCAATCATTGTTGCATTTACTAATTGAATTTTTCATTTGTTAATTCATTAGTTTTGAATATTTTTAAAGCCATGAAGTTTTGTTATTAAACACATTAATGTCAATGTGCCTTTTTTATAGATTCTTATAATGATATTCTATTATGCTTTTTAACTCAATCCAGTTTTTAATTTTCTTTCCAATAGTTACCCTGCTATTCTTTCTGCTACCCCATAAATACCGATGGATACACCTTCTACTAGCTAGTTGTGTTTTTTATATGTTCTTTATTCCGCAGTACATTTTTATTCTTTTCACTACGATAATAATCGATTACCTCGCCGCAATTTGGATAGAAAAATCCGATGAGATTAGAAAAAAGCGGTACTTGATAATTAGCATAATATCAACATGCTTGGTGCTATTCGTTTTTAAATACTTCGATTTTTTTAATCACAATATGCTTGCGCTTAGCCATCGATTCGGATTCTACTACCCCGAAAAGATGATTCAATTCATTCTACCCATCGGTTTATCGTTTCATACCTTTCAGAGCTTAAGCTATGTGATTGAGGTGTACCGTGGAAATCAAAAGGCCGAAAAGCACTTTGGCATTTACTCCCTATACGTAATGTTTTATCCGCAGCTAGTAACAGGACCCATTGAACGACCACAGAACTTGCTGGTTCAGCTTCGGCAAGAGAAAATGTTTCAGTATTCAAACCTAATTGAAGGATTGCGTCTTATTCTGTTTGGTCTTTTCCTTAAGATGGTAATAGCCGATAACCTTGGGGTTTATGTTGATCAAATTTACTCAAAACCAGAGGCGTTTGGCTCGTTGAGCATCCTTAATGGTTTATTTTTCTATTCATTTCAGATTTATTGCGATTTCTTTGGATATTCCTCCATAGCAATTGGGTGTGCTAAAGCCATGGGCTATAACTTGATGGACAATTTCAAAAACCCGTATCTGTCGAGCAGCATTGGTGAATTTTGGCATCGTTGGCATATATCGCTCTCCACATGGTTTCGCGATTATGTTTACCTATCGTTAGGCGGCAGCAGGGTTAAAGTTCATCGATGGATTCTGAATATTTTAGTGGTTTTTATTCTCAGCGGTTTATGGCATGGCGCAAATTGGACTTTTGTTGCATGGGGATTAACCCATGGAATTATCCTTATTGTTGAAGGGTTAACAAATAAAATTATTAAACCCCAAAAGGACAATGGAAGGATTTCAATTCGACGGCTATTTAATACGGTAAAAACATTTGTTATTGTAACGTTTAGCTGGGTGCTATTTAGAGCCGCCGATTTCACACAGGTTAAGTTGATTTTAAAATCGTTACTCAACAATTTACACCTCAAGGATGATTTTAAGGTCGATCCTAAGGTTTGGCTCTTTTTATTATTCTTTATTCTTATCGACAGCTTTTTATTTAATAGCCGATTCGATCTTTGGTGCAATAAACGCAGACTTGCCTATCGATGGTCATTCTATCTGGTTATGATTCTATTGATCATTGTGTTTTCGAATGTCGACAATTTCCCGTTTATCTATTTTCAATTTTAATATACCGATATGATTCCGAAATCGTTTTACTATAAAACAGCTGTAATAATCGTTGTCCTTATCGGCATAAATTATCTATACAAGTACACTTACTACGAAAAGGATATTCAGACCCATTCGGAGGTAATCAATGAGGTGCGAAAAGTGGTGAAAGATAGCTGCGAGGTGGTATACGTTGGAGAATCATCAAACACCAATAGCGCCGAAGAGGATGTAGATAAACGTTCCATAAGCGCTTTTATTAGCGATTATTACCCAACGGTTAAGGTTGGCGATATTACAAAACCTGCCGCTCACGCCGAGATTTTTTATCTTTTGCTAAAGAATATTCCCGAGAAATCAGCTGTAAAAACGGTAATTGTAACATTAAACCTAAGATCCTTTGATGCCAACTGGATTTACTCATCTCTTGAACCTCAAATACAGAAATACGCCGTATTACTCAGGGGCTATCCTCCTCTGTTTGGAAGGTTTTTATTGGCTTTTAAAGGGTATGACTCCCGGAGCGAAGCGGAACTCGAAAAAGCTTATAAACACGATTGGAAATACACTGAGCTTAAAGTACCCTTTCCGCTAGTACACAAGACCGTTAAAGAATGGGATAGAGCAATGTTTCTTGAGGGCAAAAAATTCCCCGATGGAACAAAAGATTATAAGCTAACAGAACTTGCCTGCCATTACATTAAAACATACGCTTTTCAGATTGATACCACAAAAAACCCTCGAATTAAGGATTTTGATAAAATCGTCAAACTAGCGAAAGAACGCCATTGGAATCTTATCTTCAATTTAATGGCCGAAAATACAGAAAAGGCACAACTGCTTATTGGCGATGAATTACTATATTTGATAAAACAGAATAGAGATTTACTGGTAAAACGATATCAAAGGAATGGCGTTCTGGTTGTTGATAATCTGGAGTGCGTCCCTAGCGATCAGTTCACCGACAAAACTTGGACAACCGAGCACTATGCAGAGTTAGGGCGAAGAATCGTTGCTCGCAATGTTGCCGATACGCTAAGGCAGATTTATCCAAAAGCTTATGTTGAAATGCCGAATCAAAATAGATAATTATTATGGAACAGAGAGATTTCTTAGTAGACAAAAGAATAAGAGAAAGAATTGGAACTGGTAGAAGGATTTACAACATGATTTTTGGATTATTTGCGATAACGATTGGATTATCATACATCCTTAAGCATGGTTTTTCGATACAGGACTCGAAAGCGATCCTCCATGAAGCTTATGTTTTGACGGGAATTTTAGTAATTATAGTTGGCATAGCAGGAAAAGAGCCTTTCCGGACACGATATAAGCTAAAATTGGAAAATGAAACCATTAGAATTAAGAAATCATTTGAGAGGGAATTAAAAATAAACATGAAGAAAATCACCCGTTTAAAAACATTCCCTCAAAGATTTGAAATTACGCACAATGACTTTGTAAAAACCTATGATTTTTCCTGGTTAACAGCTGAAGAATTTGATGATTTTTACGCTAAAATATCTGACTATTGTCTGAAAAACAGAATTGAAACGGAATAAATTTACCGCAATTAACAAAGGATAGATGCACAGTAAGCAATTTCCCTAACTGCCTTTAAACTTATGTAAAACTTTTTGAGTAAATTTGAGAATCGTCAATCAGAACTAATCAAAAGTTTGAATCATAATAAACTCTAACAACGAGGCTAAATAATATGAGAAAAGAAAAAATTTCAATACTGCTATTCCTATTATTTTCCTCTCCATGTTTTGCTGAGAGAAATAATAATTTGAGAGATACGCTGAACGACAAAGTAAATGTACTAATAGCCTACAGATTGCCAGGGTTTGATTTTAGCATTCATGATGCTGAGGAAAAAGGCAAATCCATTGATTATCAAGCAAACGTTCCGTTAACGTTAAATGCCTCGGTAAATTATAAATCCTTTGGGATATCAGTATCTAAGGAATTAAGTAGTTCCGAGGACGAATCTAAACTGGGCAATACAAAGTATACCGACATTCAACTGCATTACTATTTAAAGAGGTACGGATGCGAATTGTTCTATCAAAAGTACCAAGGATACTATCTAGCCAATTTCAAAGATTTTGGATATGTACAAACTGATCCAAATTCAGTTAGGCCAGATATTAACACCCAAAATATTGGACTAAATTTTATTTATCTTTTTAAAAAAGATCATTCGCTCAATACATTATTGAATCAGTCAGTTCGACCGAATGAATTCGATTGGACATTCTTACTAATGAGTTCTTTTAACCATTTTAAGTTAGAAAGCAGTAGAAATTTAATACCTGCCTCAGAAATGATTTATTATGGTGATAATTCAGATTACAGGGGCGGAAAATATACTGTTTTTTCGCTTGCGCCAGGGTTTTCAATAGCGAAACCCCTTCGAAAATTTTATGCATCAGCCGTTTGCCTGGTTGGATTTGGAGTTTCCGGTAGCGAGAATCAATTTGGTAATGTAACGCAAAAAGGGATTGAAGCTTTTGGAAAAATCAACCTTAAATTTGGACTTGGTTATAGCGGTAAAAGGGTAACTACTGGGATTGCAGCTACAGTTGATAGCCTGCTCCCAATGAAAGAGAAAAGTGAATTGGTGTTTCAAACATTCTCAGGTTATGTTGATTTGTTTATAGGGTTTAGATTATAATTTTTGTCATACTTATCCGAAATTCCTCATTCAGTTAGGTTTTTATGTTATAATGAATTTATTATAAAATCAAATTTTTAGATACGCTATCACTAGCGTTGCGTCTTAGTTAAAACATTTTCAACTGTTTACAATATTGTTCTTTGATGTCTTGATATTTTTCGTTCTTAAAGAGTTTCTTAATTGGAGTTTTATCAAACGGTGAAAGGCTTATCAGCTGTATGATTT
>JANYLA010000151.1 GCA_025361485.1 Bacteroidales bacterium | reverse complement strand
TGAATCGGCATTCAACTGGCTTCAGGTTCATACTGAAATTCAAAGAGCGTCACTTGTTCGTTCTACTAACGGCTTGCTCGTTCATGTGTTCGGCAGATTAGCCGTAGCCTTTTTCTGTTTTTTCAACTGTTAATTCGCATTTTTAACCAATTTAGAGTTTGGGTTAATCATCTGAAGTATTAGTTCATCCTGCCAGTCATTTATAGTTTTCAACCAATCCTTTTTAATTCCTATTGTTTCAAATCCAACATTTCTAAATAGTTGTAAACTAGTTGCATTATCAACTGAGATATTGCAATACAGCTGATGAAGTTGTAGTGTCTCAAATGAATAGCGAGTCATTATTTTAAGCGCCTCCGTTGCATAGCCCTTTTGCCGAAACTCAGTATTTGCGATAAGAATACCTATGCCTGCTCGAAGGTGGAAGGGATCGAAATCAAAGAGATCGATTAGCCCTACTGGTGTAAACATCAATGAATTCTGATCCTTTGCCTCAATAATTAATCTTAACTGCTTTGTATCCCATATATCTAGATGGGCTGTTTCAATATACTTCTTTAGTACAAACCTTGAGAACGGAGTAATTGTATTGCTTACCTTCCAAATATCCATATTATTCTCCCAAACATACAACAATTCAATATCTGACTGCTCAGGAGCCCTTAACTTAACAATACTATTCTCAAGTGTTGAGTTCATCGTTATATTTATTTTCTTAAAAATTAAGAGGAGATCAAATACAATTTATTTAATACGTTGAGATAATGCAACTGAAATTTTCACTACTTGAATAAGTTGAAAAAATCAAATTAAAGAGAAGAAATAAATTACAAAGCCCTGAATTTTTACCACTAATGAATTACTCATTTTTTTTCTTTAAGTATAAATAACCTGCGATGCTTAAGGTTAAATAACCAAATATGATGATTAGGAACCACCAATTTGTTTTAGATTCAGCGCTTACAGTTATATTTTCATAAAGCTTAAATTTCTGATCTTCGGGCAAGCCAATATAGGTCTCGATGCTAATCTCAGCTAAAAGCCTAACAATCTCCGGTAATAGCTTTTGGAAGAGCTGAGGATCTTCCTTCTTCATTAATTTCCATAGTCTCTCAAAAGTATTTACAGTTGGATACTTTTGGTAAACCCTTTCAATAAATTCAGCCAACTCAGGTGAAGCTTTATCTATTAGCTGTTTAAGTAGAAAAGTGAATGCCTGATTGCTATTACCACTGGAAATGGATCTTGTTTGATTTTTTAATGTTACAAACTCTGAAGAGCATAGCAAATCGATAAATTTGGTAAATGTATTGAGCATCTCATCAGCATTACCTGCAGAATCAACGGCCATAGCGAACTGGCTGATTCGTAGTTTTAGCAATGATGCTGGAAAATGCCAATCCTTTTGCAAAGCATCAACCATGCTGTTCTGAGAGTTGTTCGAAGATAAAATCGTTAATATTTCAGGCAAGTAATTAGCCTCACCTAATGTAAAAGCATCGGAAGATGAGCCAAGTGCAGTTTTAGAAATATCACGAATATTAGTATTCGATTTATTTTTTATTATTCTGGAAGAATCGGAAGTTCCCTTGAGCTGAATAACCCTATTCTGAACTGTAGAGAAATCTTTCTCTTCAGTAATATTACCATCCTTAATAAGAGCATTTGATGTTACTGTAATAGGAAGGATTTTTTCACTCCTTGAAATTGGATCCTGAAGTTGAGCTGTAATTAATGTTCTTTTCTCTACCTGATCCCTTAGTTCATACTCCTTTCCACCAAAAAAAAGTTTAAAGCTCTTTTTCGGATCATTTATTGCTGAAATTCCCGATTTTGCAAAATCGATAAGCGCTAATCCTGATTTGTTAATGGTATCAACAACAACAAAATTCATTCGATTATCAGGAGTAATTTTTAATAGGTCCCTTGAGGTGATGATGGATTTTTGATACTTTGGAATGAATACATCATACTGGTAAATATCCTGTTCACCAAAACCATCCTTATCAAAAATTGAAACTAAACCACGCGATCCATCAGCAATTGGGGAATAAAATAGGTCATCGTCAGTAGTGTTTATCGGATAACCTAAGTTAATCGGAGGACTCCATGTTCCATCTTGTTTCTTTTGAGAGTAAAAAATATCATACCCACCTAAATTATTATGTCCTTCAGAGCTAAAGAAAAGAATGTTCCCATCGGTCGTTATAAAAGGTGTATTCTCGTTAAGTGAGGTGTTTATTGTTCCTCCAAGATTCTCTGGGATACCCCAATTATCATCATTCACTCTATTTGAAACGTAAATATCAAGATCGCCAAATCCACCTTTTCTATTACTTGTAAAGTATAGCTTCTTCCCATCACTTGATATACTTGCATGGGTTTCATAATACTTTGTATTAATGTTCTCATTCAATTTCTTCATAGGGCTCCATGCGCCATTCACAAAATGACTTACATAGATATTTCCATCCTGACTATCATCTTTGAATAAATAAAGTTCATTTCCATCATTGGATAATGATAATGTTGAGCAGTTTCCATCAACTTGTAAATCAAGAGTGATATTAATTGGAGTCCCCCAGTTTTCACCATTCTTCCGCGAAACATATATAGCTTGGTAAAATTTTTGTTTTGTAGTGTAGGCCATTGTTTTCTCATCACTCGAAATAATAGGATTATAATTGGCAAACCTATTATTAATCTGATCTCCTAGATTGTTACGAAAGAAGTTAACTGGTAAGGATTGTAATATCTCAGAGTTTTTTATTGTTGATACTTGATGGTCATAATAAGCTAGATTCCAACTCTTTTCATCCTTAATCAGCTCTTTAAATTTCCTATACTCTTTACTTGCCTTATCGAGTTGATTTGTTATGAAATAAGCATTCCCTAAGTAAAAAACGGCATCAAAGGGAGCCTTTGTCTCAAGGATAGATTGCTCATTATAGCTCTTCTTTGTATTTTTTGCAGCTTTCTCAAGATATGGAATTGCTTGCTGCTTATAACCTGATATATTTAGGTAACAGACTCCTATTTTAAAGCAAAGATTGTAGTTTTCGGGGTTTTTATTATAAACTTGAAGAAATAAAGCTAGCGCTTCTTCATAATCTTCGAAATAGTAGTATGAATTAGCATCTTTATAGAGATCCTCAACCTCCTTTTTGGTTTGACCCTGCAAGGTGAGTGAAACTATAAAAAGTATTATGATTGCATTTAACTTAATAAAGTTCATTTCTATAAGATTCAATTGATGCGAAATATCAAAATTATTAAATTTCTGTAAATAATTAGTATTTTTTTATACAGAATGGCTTTTATTGTTGATGATTATTAATAAATAATTGATTGAATGACTAAAGAAAGAAAATTTTAAAACTATATATCAATGGTTATCAGATACATATCATTGTCGCCTTGACTTTCGGGTGTAGCCCTTGAAATGAATCCTTTTTTTCCATCACCAATAGGGAAAAAGTAAATATCATCATCCGTTGTATTGAGAGGATATCCCAAATTTTGAGGCACACTCCACCTGCCGCTATTTCGTGTAGAAACGAATATATCATATCCTCCCATGGTCATATGCCCTCTCGAGCTAAAGAAAAGTTTTCTCCCATTGCTTGTTATAAATGGGGCAGATTCATCCAAGGAAGTGTTAATCTCAGAACCTAGATTTGTTGGATTTGACCATAACCCAGTAGGTGCTTTAACCGACATGTATAAGTCAAATCCACCAAAACCGCCATCTTTATTACTACTAAAGTATAAAGTATCACCGCTTTTCGATAATGAGCCAAATGTTTCCCAGCTTCGTCCATTAATCTCCTTTGGTAATTTTTCAAGCTGCGACCAAGCTTTTTTTGTACTATCAAACTTGCTTATATATAGGTTAAAATCATCATTATCATTTCGTGAAAGAACAACAGATTTTCCATTTTCCGAAATTCCAACTGTGCTAATTGGCCCGTCGGCAAAGAGCTGTGCATTTAAATTTGTTGGGGTTGTCCAAGAGCTATCCTTAAGCTCACTAAATAAAATTGCATTATAAAATCTTTGTAATGATGTATATATGAGTATGTTTCCTGCTGAATTTGATACGGGGTTAATCTCGGGAAAACTTGAGTTAATTCTTTTTCCCAAAGATTTAATAACATAACTTTTGGGGTTAGCCAACATGCTCTTAGCAACCTCAACTGACTGAATTTCGATATCAATTATATAATTATTTGCTTTGTCGTCCGGGTTAATCATCCGCTTATAACTGTTAAAGGCCTCAAGGGCTTTATCGAATACACCATTAATTCTAAGGGCTCTGCCGTACAGAAGATAAGCCTCTTTGGGCGTATTATATTCTGTAAAATATCCCTCGCGATATTTATCAGAAATTTTGGTGATAGCCCTTTCAAAATATGGAATGGATTTATTTTTTTCAGTAGGGAGATTCAGATAACACTGACCTATTCGAAAATCGATGTTGGCATTATTGGGGTAAAATTTTTTAATTTCGAAATACAGAGGAAGAGCATCACGATATTCCTCGTAAAGCAAATAGTATTCAGCATCTACAAAAACTCTTTTGAAATAAGAGTCTTTCTGTCCGAATACATTGAGACCTATAAAATTAAAAAATAATAAAAATAAAACAACTCTTCTCATTGAACTGACATTTTCAATCCTTCTGTGAGATAGAATAATTAAAGCGACACACAAAGCACTAAAAAATCCCTAAATACAGATTTTTATGCCAAAATAGTGAATATTACTGTGTTTCAAAAATAATAATGGCAAAAATACTCCAACCTCAAAAATATATGGGTAGACTTTCAATTATTTATGGTTGAAATTAATGATTTGGTGACTAACTCCTATCAAGATTTGGATCTATACGATGAATATAATCCCTTACAGCCTTTAGATATTGACCCGCAAGGGCACCATCAACAACACGATGGTCGTAAGAAAGCGAAAGCATTACCATTTGACGAATTCCAATGGTATCGCCGCCAGGAGTTTCAATTACAACCGGTCGTTTCACTGCTGCCCCGATTGCAAGAATTGCAACCTGAGGTTGATTGATAATTGGAGTTCCCGTTAACGTTTCGAACATTCCAAGGTTGGTAATTGTAAACGTTCCACCCTGTATTTCATCGGGTTTAAGTTGATTTTCCCTGGCGCGCTTGGCGATGTCGTTCAACGATTTTGATAGTCCGGATAGATTTAGTCGGTCAGCATTTTTAATTACAGGAACAATAAGATTGCCATTAGGCAAAGATGTGGCAATACCAATATTAATATTCTTTTTTATGATAATATTATCACCTTCTACCGATGAGTTAATCGTGAGATTTTGCTTGATACCATGAATTGCAGCCTCGATAAAGAATGGGGTTATGGTAAGCTTTTCACCTTCTCTTTTAAGATGCTGCTCCTTAATTCTTTCTCTCAGTGCGATTAAGTTCGAAACATCAACCTCAATGAATGAGGTAACATGGGGAGAAGTTTGCTTTGACATCACCATATGCTCCGCAATCAGCTTTCGCATACGGTCCATCTTGACTACTTCATACATTACTCCATCCTGAGCTAACTCACTGCTAACAGATTTGACTGAATTCTCTACTTTTGAGTGAACAATTGATTCTATCTTTTTTTCTTTTGAAGCGATATAATCTAAAATATCATCCTTAGTGATGCGGTCATTTAAGCCTGTACCCTTGATATTTCTTAAATCATCAGGTTGAATTCCTTCGTCTTTGGCTATTTTACGAACTAACGGAGAAATAAATGGGATGTAAGATGTAGTATCATCATTACTGATAACCTCCTTAACGGGTTTTATCGTCTTTTCTTCAATCTTAGAAGTTTCAATATGAACTGGTTTAATAGGCTCTTTTTCACTCTTTTTGCCATCTATAGTTTCGATGGTTAAAAGAACTTGCCCAACTTTGGGAACATCGCCTTCTTTATATAATAGCTTTACTATTGTTCCCTTTACTGGCGATGGTACTTCGGAATCAACCTTATCGGTTGCAACTTCGACCAATGATTGGTCAATCTCAACAGACTGACCTTCAGACACCAACCAACGAGTAATTGTAGCATCTACAATTCCTTCGCCCATAGCTGGTAATAATACTTCAAAAGCGCTCATATTCTAATTGTGCAATTTTTACAACAATAAAACACATGAGAGACGGAATTGTTAAGAATGCTTAATGATTTATTCGAAAATCATGAACAGATTATGAATTCGATGTGATATTTTGCCAAATTACTGCAAGGTCAGTTAGGACGCTATAGCTTTTGGCGTAAACTAAATTGATATCATTATTCAGATTGGTTTGCTCATTTTTAGTTTTAGGTAAAACAAAAACACTGATCCTCAAATATGGCAATCCTTTAATGTCAGCATCATTCGCAATATAGCCAACCCAAGTTTTACGTCCAAACAGCACTGAAACAGCATTTGATAGAAGTGAAATTGCTTTTTTATAAAAACAGATCCAAATCGGAGTAGTTAGAAGTATTATTAACGAAGCACTTATGTCTAAAACTCTTTTGTTTCGTCTACTTGCAGAGGTATTAATAGCATTTATGGATGGAGTATAAAGTTCACCCATTGCGTTAATTGAATTACTACCAATAATAGCCAAACTCTCAGGAGGTGCAATTCTGTAATCAACACCATGGGTCGATAGAATAAGCATATTCCTGATTATCTCCTGCGATGAAATATTACTACTACAAAAAATTACTTCATTAATATCATTAACCCGAACAAACTCCTCAAGCTGGTTAATGCTTGCTAAGTGTGTGTCGTGCGTAAGTAAAATTTGTGGAGATACTAATCCAAAATACTGGTATTCTACATTAGAATTTTTTAATATATTAATCACTCTTTCTGCCTCAGAGGGTGAGCCAACAATTGCATTTCTTTTTCTCTTTTGCAGAGCAGGGAATAACCCTTTATTAAACAATCCTATAATCAATCTAAATCCTTGGGTAGTTATTAAAGTCCAAACAGCACCCAAAAGGATAATTGCACGAGAAAATCTAAAATCTAGGGGCAACAATGCATATATGGCAAGAATCACAAATGTTCCCCACAGAATACCTTTGGTTGCTGCAAAAATCTTCTGAGGTCTATCATATGCTCCCAATAGCCAATTTGATGTCAACCAAATTATTATATATGATGGAATCATTACCATTACTAGGTTGTCGGGGTATGAATTATTTGCATGAAAACGGTAAGTCTCCCATGCTGGAACAATAAGAAGGAATCCAAGAGCAACAAGAATCGTATCGAAAAAAGGCAGGAAAATGCGATTTGTAAAACGTTTTATTATTGAAAAAAAGGCTCTTAGATAAATGGCAAAGAAAATAACTCCCATATACAATCGAGCATTCTTCTGAGTAAAATGCTTTTTAGCAAACTGAGCCATTGCTTTATAGAAAAGGAGAACATAGTTTATGCTTCCTTTCTTAGTGCTTTCTCCTTTATAATGAATGATTCGAGTTTCGGGAAAATAGTAGTTATCATAATCAGCTTTCAGTATTCGATATGATAGGTCGATATCCTCGCCATACATAAAGAAACTCTCATCAAGCAATCCCACCTTATCAAATACTGCCTTCGGAATAAGCATGAATGCACCAGGTAGTATCTCTATTTTATGGGTTTCATTTTCATCGAGATGACCAAGATAGTAATGAGCAAAGGTCTTTGAGTGAGGAAATAGTTTGGTAAAGCCAAATATTTTATAAAATGATACCATTGGGGATGGCAATCCTCGTTTAGATTCTGATAAATAACGACCTTTCCCGTCAATCATTTTTACTGTAAGCGCTCCAGTATTAGGATGATTACCCATAAACTGTAAGCACTTCGAGAAAGTATCCTCTTCAACTAGAGTATCGGGGTTAAGTAGCAAAATATAACGTCCCGAAGCTTTTTTGATTGCTTGGTTATTAGCAACAGAGAATCCAACATTAATTGTGTTTTCAATAAGTTTAACCTCAGGAAATCGCTGCTTTACCATTTGGCAAGAGCCATCTGCCGAAGCGTTATCCACAATAAACACCTCCATATCAATGCCATTACCTGCTTTATACACAGAGATTAGGCACTGCTCAAGAAAGTACTTTACGTTATAATTAACGATTACTATTGATAACTTCATAACGCAATAAAGGTAAAGAAAAAGGGACTATCCCCAAAATTAAGGATAGTCCCGATTCTATAAAAGAATAAACCTATTACTTTATCATCTTCTTAATTGCATTTGCCAAGCGCTTAACCCCTTCTTCGTTCATCTCTTTGGACATGAATGAGAAATTCATTCTCAACGTATTCTTTCCACTACCATCGCAATGGAAAACATTTCCTAAAACGAATGCAACATTCTCCTGAATAGCTATCTTAAATAGCTCTTCAGCATCCATGTATTCAGGCAACGTAACGAATAGAAATAAACCACCTTCGGGTTCGGTCCATTTTACGCCTTTTGGCATATATTTATGAAGTGCAGCAATCATGGCATCGCGCTTATCGCGATAGCTGCTGATAATGAATTGCAGATTCTTCTCAAAATAACCTTTGTCGAAATACTTTGCTGTGATTTTTTGTAGGAAAGCCGAGGTGCATAAATCGGTTGATTGCTTTGCGGTAACCAGCTTATCGATAATATCCTCATGCGCCACCACCCAACCAAGTCTGAATCCTGGAACAAATATCTTCGACATGGTGCCAAGCATGATTACTTGACCATTTCCTTCAAGCTCATAGATTGTTCGCTGAGGAGTTCCGTTGAATCGTAGCTCGCGGTAAGGGCTATCCTCAACGATAAGAACATCGTACTTACGAGCAATTTCAATAATTTTCAATCTCCTTGATTCAGGCATTGTAATGCCCGCTGGATTCTGAAAATCGGGGATAGTATAAATGAATTTTGGTTTTTCGCCTTTAGCCTTCAACTCAGCAAGCGCTTTCTCAAGCAGGTCGGCATTCATCCCCTGCTCGTCCAGTTTAATTCCAATAAGTTCAGCGCCATAAGTATGGAATGCAGAAATACCGCCTAAATAGCTAGGTAAGCCGCAGATAACCTTATCGCCTGGATTTATGAAGATTTTGGGAATTAAATCTAAACCTTGTTGCGAAGATGTAGTAATAATTAAATTATTACAGTTCAATTGTATGCCTTGCTTTTGGTACCGCTCAACTAGAATTTCTCTTAAACGATTATCGCCCTCGGTTGTACCATACTGAAGCGCCTTAACGCCATCGTTCTCAAGAACCTCAACCGAAATCTCTTTCAATTGCTCAATGGGGAAACTCTCGGGAGATGGTAAACCACCCGCAAACGAGATAATTTCAGGGCGTTGTGTCAACTTAAGTATCTCACGAATGGCTGAGCGCTTCATCCCTTTTGCGCTATCTGAGAAAATTTCGTTTAAATCAGTAATCATAGCAGTATGTTTTAAAACCTTTAAGTATCAGAATTCTATATATAAGACCTTTTTTTTGATAGACTGTAATCAAAATACCGCTACGAAATTACAAAATGATATTTTTATAGGCAATAATATTTAAAATTATTATTTAATGATTTTTATAAAATATTCAAACACGATTATAAAACTGATTTAATGCTATTTACCTTGCATATTATTCCATGCCTTCGAAAAGGCTTCTCTTAACGAAACAGCTGCCTTTTCAAATCCATTGCGGATTTCCTCCCACGAATCTTTGGTATCGGCGTCGCACATCTCCTTGAATTTACCCTTAAGCTTTTCGCCTTCAACCTTCATATCGGCAATATTTTTTTCCATGGTAGAACTAAAATCCTTGCTCGCGTTGCGAAGTTTCGACTCAAGGGATTCAAAACCAGCAAACAAATCGTCAAGCGATTTGTGGGCTTTTTCCTGATAATTTTTTCGTTGTTGTTCCATAATAAATTATTGATTAATAAAATCAATGCAAGTTAAGAATTGAATTGGTACGATTCAATAAAAAAAGGGATGCTTGCAGCACCCCTCCTCACATTTAATCTATGTTACCTTAATGATTACAAATATGCCCTTCTCCATCATGGTCATGATGATGGCAGCCTTCGCCCGAATCGCCAATTTTACCTTGCGCAAAATCATCAGCAACTTTTTGAACATCACCTGTACATCCACGATACACGGAAATTCCATTATGGGTCAATACATTCAATGCACCATCGCCCATATTCCCTGCAAGCATAACGCTTACTCCTTTATCTCGAAGCGTGGCGGCAATATTGCTTTTGCAACCACAACCCTGTGGTGATGGCAAAACTTCTGAACCGACAATCTTCTTATTCTCATCAATCCTAAAGATTGTGTAGGCTTCGCAATGGCCAAAATGGCTATCGACGATGTTACCTCTTGTTGGTACTGCTACTTTCAACATATTTCAAGTTTTAATTTATTTTAAATCATGTTTCTCGCAAAGGTCGCAAAGAATTAGTTCAGTGTACTAAAACTCTGTGCCTCTGTGTTTAAGTTTTTCTATTTTTTTAATAACGCTCCTATCTCCTGTATCCTTGAAAAATACATTGCAAACGAACGATACAGAAAATGTGTCCATTTTCCAAAAGGGACTATGATAACAGCCCACTGAACAAGTATTATTAAGTGGAAAAGGTAAAGCCAAAAGTTATTTTCAATAATATTCACATCGATGAATAGTCGAATCATAAATGCTGTAATCCCCATAAAGAATAGCCATATCACAAAAAACCAATCCGATGGATGTGAAAATTTATGGAGTTCGCTTTTCTTCTTGATGCGCTTTAGAACAAAATCAAAGGTTACAACAAAGATTATTGCACTTTGAATATAGCCTAGCACAATCACAAAGAGATTTTGTGAGCCAAACCAATCGAGAAAAACAGTTGTGAAAAGCAATGATAGATATCCTATTACCAATATCAAGTGTTCAAACCATCTAATCCTTGTTTCACGGGTATCCTCGCACGATAGCGTTCTTTTTTGGATAAACATATGAACTATCAGCTCCGAGAAAGCACTTAGGTATGATTTAAACGGCGCTTTTACCTTGGGTTTGATGATTGTATAAATCCACATCCGAATGATATTCGGTACAAGAACCACAGCGAATACACCAGCAATGGCAAACATCTCGAAGTAATGGCCATAGTGCATGATTACCTCTTGGTTGAAATCCTTTAAACTTGCAAATGCAATTACCCCTGCAATTATCAGTAAGAACCCAATAATATACGCTGCTATGTATTTGTAAAACAACCCTGCGAGCCCTGTCCAATCGTACTTTGCAGTAATCCACCGACGGAGCGACATCATCAACTCGCCTGGGTGAGCCTGTCGTGGGCAATCGGAGCTACACTCGCCGCAATAGTAGCACAGCCAAGGTTTTAATGATGATTTAAGCTCATTCTCTAAGCCCAAAGTGCTATATCGAATCATTTCGCGAGGGAACGATTCATTTGCCGTAGACAAAGAACAGATTGCTGTGCAGTTACCGCAGTTGAAGCAAAGTTCAAAGTCCTTTGCTCCGTATTTTTTAATCTCTGTTGAAAAATCGGGATTTATATGTGGCATATATCCTATTTTTTGAGTTTATAATAAAAGTAAGCCTCGTCATCGTCTAATCCTGCGGGCTCAACCACACTGTACTTATTCATGGTCATCAGATGATAAGTAATCACGTTACTCTCCTGCCCTAGCTGTTCTGATATTTGTGGAATAGTAAGCTTTTGACCGTCGAGCAGGGTAACAATCTGATTCCAAACCTGAGGGTACTCCTTCATTCCTGCTTTGGCCTCCTCATGCGATTCAGCATCTACCTCCTTCTCCTTGATATCAACCTGTGACATGAATCCGTCAATCATCGACTCAATCTCGTTATTGGTATACTGAACTATTTCTATTGCATCGGGTTGGCAAACGGGTGCACATATTCCGCAGCCCTTACAAGTTGCTGGGTTAACCTCGGCAATTTGTTTACCATTAAGTTCAACCATTTTAATAGCATCGTACTCGCAAACCTCAGCACACTTACCACACCAAACACAGGCATCGGCGTTAATTCGTGCAACAATAGGCTCAAGGGCAATGGTGCCTCTCTTAATCAATGCATTGATTTTTGCTGCACCAGAAAGAGCCGATTGAACCGATTCTGCTATATTCTTTGGTCCTTGACATGCTCCACCGATGTAAACGCCACCAATAACCGTTTCAACGGGTTTTAGTTTAGGGTGTATCTCGTTGTAGAATTTATCGCTTCCAATTGGTATCTTTAAAATGCTTGCAATCTCGGTTCTGTCTTCACGAGCAACCATTCCTGTAACTAAAACAACTAAATCCGTATCGAATGAAATCTCTTTCTTAGATGTTAGATAATCCTTAACCTTAACAAGTGGTCTCGTTCCCGAACAATCTATAACAGGTGGCTCTTTCTCCTCGTACTTAAGGTATATATCACCTAATTGGGATGATTTCTGATAAAGCAGTTCCTGCTTTCCGTATGTTCTAATATCACGGTAAACATGATAAGCTTTTACCCCTTTATACTTCTCGTGTAGTTGGATTGATGTATGAATTGTAGCTGCGCAACATTGACGAGAACAGTACTTGTTTTCGCCCTTCGTTTGTCGATTCCCAACGCAATATATAAATGCTACACTACTAATTGGTTTGCCATTGTAGATTAGCTGATCGCTATTCGATTCAACTAACTTCTTGAATTCAGGAAGAGTAATTACCTTATCGGATTGTTTGAATCCAAACTCGCCCTCTGTTGGTTGATAAAAATCAAATCCTGTTGTGACCAAAACTGATCCAACATTCAGTTTAAGAAGTTGTAGTTGTTGGTTAACATCGAAAATATCTTTGTATTTCTCATAGAAAGCAACATTGCTTTGTAATCGTTCAACATCAACAACAGGAATATCAGGGCAAGCCTCAGGATAACTTTTGTACATTATGCGATGTTCCTTATCCTTATAAAGCAATGGGTTTGAGTTTTCGGGGCAGCAATCGGTAAAAACACGATGAACCTTTTGTGGATCTGCGTTTGTTGCAATGTAACGGGGCGAAATCTTCACCTCAACTGTAAAGCTGCCAACGCTTCCAGATACTCTCTCAAGGTGGGCACCCGTAAAAAGAGTGATATTAGGCATTTGACGAATGGTATTGTATAGCTTACTAACCACCTCTTTACCATCCTCATTAGTTGGATATAGCTTTCCTGCTTGAGCAACATGTCCGCCCACAAAAAAATCCTTTTCGAGAAGATAAACGTGATTGCCCATTCTTGCAGAATCGATGGCAGCGCGCATTCCTGCAACACCTGCTCCAACAATTGCAACAGCCCGATGAGTTTTAATCTCAACATTTTCTAATGCCTCGGAGTAGCTAACCCTGTTCATCCCTGCACGAATAAGCCCATAAGCCTTAATCGTTGCATCCATTGGGGTATCGGAGTGAGCCCAGGAGCATTGCTCGCGAATATTTACCTGAGCATAGTTATACTGGTTAATCCCTGCTCTAATCGCCACATTACGAAATGTGTGCGTGTGTAATTTTGGAGAGCATGAGGCCACTACAATTGCATCGAGCTTTTGGTCCTGAATATCCTGAATCATATCCTTCTGATTGGAGTCGGCACAGGCAAACATTACATCCTTTGATATAATAATGCCCTCTTCATCCTTAATCAGCTTGCTCAACTGCTCAACATCAACGTAATCGGAAATATTCCCTCCGCAGTGGCATATATAAACTCCTATTCTTTGCTTCTTCATTTTGATACCTTTTACGGTTGTTTATATTTTTGTCATGCTGAACGAAGTGAAGCATCTAGATTCTTCGCTAAGCTCAGAATGACAATTTATATTGTAGCCATGTTTATATAACTGGCAGCCTCAGATGCAGCAGAACCAGCAGATAGAATTGAATCTGGAATATCCTTTGGCCCAGCAGCCGTTCCTGCAACAAATACCCCTTCGATGCTAGTTAACGATGGGCTTATTAGCTCATCAATCTGCTTGATGTAGTTCTGATCATCTAGCTGAAGTACTTGATTGGTGAAATTTTTGGTTATTTCATTATTAGGAAGAACACCAACTGATAGAACAACCAAATCATGCTTTGCCTCTTTCAAAAGACCTGTTGAGGTGTCTTCATACCGAAGAATTAAATCGCCACTTCCTCCCTCCTTTTGGGTAACCTTCGCAACTTTCCCTTTGATAAAGCTCACACCCATACCTTTCGATTGCTGGAAGAACTCCTCGTAGCCTTTACCAAAAGCTCGGGTTAATGGACATTTATGGTGTTAAAAATACATGAAAGCATTGCAACTACTATCTTTGAGTTAAATGAAAGGTTATGAATAAAAAAAGTGCTTTTACTGTGGGAGTAAAATTGTAAGGAGAGATGGTTTTCACAACACG
>JANYLA010000147.1 GCA_025361485.1 Bacteroidales bacterium | reverse complement strand
GTTAGCATATTTAAATATCAACAGGGGTTAACGAGTTATAAACCGGATGGTTAGTATTGAACGGTCTTCTTTTTAAGAGTTATAAACATCAACCAAGTTAATTTTTCAGGGTATTTAAGTCTCTTCTAAAATTTTAAACTTTTTTATTTGCAAGTTTAAAATAGAAACCTACTTTTGTTGCGCAAATCAGTACTAAATATTTATATGGACGGCGACCCTGCGATACAATTTATTAACCCACACACAGACAGGTAGTTTGTCATATGCCAACGACCTTCTGTATGTAAAAAATTAAGGAGGTAAATATGGCAAATCTTTCAACTTTTTACTTAAGCCGTATTATTGGAAAAAGGGTTTACGATACCGAAGGAAAAAAAATCGGGATTGTAAAAGATTTATTGGTTGATACTCTAACAGCTAACATTAGCGACACATTCGATAAGCCTCGGGTTATTGGTGTTAAAGCCAAAACATCGAAGGGGATTAAAATATATTCATTCGAATTTATTGATGTTTTCAGGATTGAAGGTAGGTTGACTGTTAAATGCAATAACGTTGTTGAACTAGCCAAAGAAACTGTCGACAATGGTTTCTTTCTGGCACAGCTAATGCTCGATAAGCAGATTGTTGACCTCAACGGACGCAAGCTTGTTCGTGTAAACGACATCAGATTAGTAGACATTAAGGATGGGACCTTTGCCGTTGCTGTAGATATTGGAATAGAAGGTCTGCTCCGAAGAATTGATATCGAAAAACCCATTAAGTTTGTTCTATCTTTCCTAAAAGTTAATATCCCTGCTAAGTATATCATTTGGGATGATGTGCAGGCCATCGATTTTTCGAGCCACAGCATAAAGCTATCAAAGGTTTACTCAAAGCTAAATACTCTTCACCCTTCCGATCTTGCCGATATTATTGAAGATTTAGGCAGAGCAACACGTACATCGATCTTCTCAGCCCTCGACGAGGAGCATGCTGCCGATGTTCTTGAAGAACTTGAGACAGATGCTCAGGTTCATCTAGTCGAAAGTTTGCCCGTTGGCAAGATGGCCGACGTGCTTGAAAAGATGCCCGCCGATGAGGTTGCCGATATTCTTGATGAGCTGGAAGATGATAAGGCCGAAAGCTTGCTAAAAGAGATGGATACTGAATCATCGCAAGAGGTTCGAGAGCTGCTTGAGTACGAGGATGACTCTGTGGGTAGTATCATGACCACTGATATTCTCGCCTTCAATCCTGCCAAAACTGTTGAAGATGTTATCAGGGAACTTCGCACGAGAAAGCCCGAAGCGGTGGAGCTGTATAACCTTTTCGTTACCGATGCCAATGATGAGCTAATCGGCTTCTTCACGCTTCGCGATTTGATTGTTTCAGAACCCGAAACAACCATCAATCAGATTATGAAGGAGGAACCCATCTACCTTTACGATGACCAAGGGATAGATGATATTGCAGAAATCATATCAAAATACAACCTGCTTGCTATTCCTGTTATTGATAAAAGCAATATCCTGCAAGGGATGGTTGTAATTGATGACGTGATAGAGGATTTGGTAAACAAGCGTAGAACTTTCAAAAGGTAAAAGGGGATGACTTTAGATTTAAAAAATAAAAGATTCTGGAAAAAGTTTGCAATTTTTCTGGCCATACTTGGGCCAGGAATAATTACGGGAAGTGTCGATAACGACGCTGGTGGTATTACTACTTACTCCGTTGCAGGGGCTATATATGGCTACAACCTAATATGGACGCTAATTCCTTCCTTCATTGTACTGCTCGTAATCCAGGAGATGAATGCCCGTATGGGTATCGTTACCGGCAAAGGGCTAGCTGATCTTATACGCGAAAACGCTGGGGTAAAGATTACCTTTTTCATCTTTATTGGCCTGCTTATCGCCGATATTGGAAACACAACCACTGAGTTTGCAGGAGTGGCGGGTAGTATGGAAGTTTTTGGGGTAAGCAAGTATATATCCGTACCCATTGTTGGATTTTTGATATGGATTCTGGTTGTAAAAGGAACCTACAAAATCGCAGAACGAATTTTTCTACTATTCAGCGTTTCGTTGCTGATGTACGTTGTTTCAGCGATAATGGGAAAGCCGCATTGGGGAGAAATCGGGAATGCAATCATTCGCCCACAATTTGAATTCAATACACAAAGCCTTGCGATGATAATTGGTATCATTGGGACTACCATTGCACCATGGATGCAATTCTACATGCAATCATCAGTAATCGAAAAAGGTCTAAAGATGAAGACCTTTAAGTATTCTCTTATAGATATCGTTGTAGGTGCTACCGCAACTGTTGTTGTTGCGTTCTTTATTATAGTTGCATGCGCTTCAACACTGCACGAAAATGGAATTGTAATCAACGAGGCAAAGGATGCTGCATTGGCGCTTAAGCCATTAGCCGGTGAATTATCGGGTCATCTATTTGCATTTGGCCTTTTTATCGCCTCTATCTTTTCCGCTACCATCTTGCCTTTGGCAACAGCTTTTTACGTTTGTGAAGCGTTTGGATTTGAGGCCGGTATCGATAAGAAATGGAAGGAGGCACCAGAGTTTTATGTGCTATATACCGCTATTCTGGTGATCGCTGCTATTATTATTTTAATACCCAATGCTCCGCTAATTCAAATCTCGCTGTGGACTCAGGTTATCAATGGAGTTCTATTGCCGGTAGTGTTAATCTGTATGATTACCTTGGTTAACAAAAAAGAGATCATGGGTGAATACACAAATAAGTCTATTAACAATATCATCGGTTGGTCGGCTGTAGCAATTCTCGTTGGCTTGTCAATAATGCTTATGGTCATGCCTATGCTAAGTAGATAATTTCCAATTCAATAACATCAACCCGAGATCAATCAATCTCGGGTTTTTTGTTTTTCTATAATTTGAATTGTTCAGCATTATATGGGAAAAAAACTAGAATATCTTTATATTTACCGAACTGAAAGCATTTGAATTCAAATTTTATTTCTGCCGATGGTTAAAGCAAAGGTGCCGTTCTTCTTTTTTGGACTATTTATTGTAATAGTCTCTCTACTTACTTTACAATTAACCCTAGTCGAGCTGAAAGAGAACACAACCTACCCGATTAATACAACCAAAGGTGAAATTAATGTTTCAAATATCAACTTTGACAATTCCCAGCTAATTGGATTGGAGGGTGACTACGAGTTCTATTGGAATCAACTATTAAATCCTGACGATTTTATTGATACAACGCCTAAAAACCCCACAGGATATATAAATTTACCAGGATTATGGAATGACTTTATCGTTGATGGGAAAAAACTCTCGGGTTATGGTAATGCAACGTTTAAAATCCGTATCAAATTTCCCGACGAAGATCTCTACTCTATCAAAATTAAGGAATTTGACTGTGCCTATAAGCTTTGGGTAAATGGTCTTTCGGTTGAAAGTGGAAGAGTTGGCAAAAGCAAAGCAGAAGAAATTCCTAGCTGGAAAAGGAATGAAATTATTTTTTACACAAAAGATAAAAAAGCTGACCTAATATTTCAGGTTTCAAATTTTAACCACAGAAAGGGTGGCCCCGAGGATCTGATGCTTCTTGGCAAATCGAAATCGGTTGTGACCTACAAAAACAAACAACTTGCAATAAACTACTTTCTAGTTGGCCTTTTCTTTATAATGTTCATCTATAACTATGGGCTTTACATATACCGTAAGAAAGAGAAGTCGTACTTATACTTCAGTCTTATTTGCCTATTGATTCTTTTAAGAGAATCAACAACTGGCGAAAAGATTATTTACGATATTTTCCCCAACATCAACTGGTGGGTTATGATTAAGATAGAGTACCTATCATACACCATGGTTATTCCTCTGTTTTATATGTTTGTTAAGGTGCTTATCCCCGATTATTTCTCGAAACGATACGAAATTTCAGTTAACATTATTAGTGGGGTAGTTGTGTTTATCATACTTTTCACTCCTGTTAAAATATTCTCATATACCCCAATCTTTTATCAAGGGGTTGTTGCTTTAACCGCAATCTTAATTCTTGTAGGCTTAGTACGTTCATTTTTAAACAGGAAAGAGGATTCTCTTATCATGCTTATTGCATATTTGATGCTTTTTATAATTTCAATTAATGACATTCTTTACTATGATAAGGTTCTACACACGGCATTTTTAATGCCTTTTGGACTATTTATTATAGTTTTTGTTAACGCTTTTACGCTTTCCAAACGGTTCTCCAACTCATTTGCTACAATTGAGGGGTTGACCCTCGAGCTAAGCCAGTACAATCTTGAGCTGGAGCAAAAAGTAGCAGATCGAACGCATGAGGTTATGCATCAAAAGCAGGAGATTGAGAACCAAGCCTTAGCTTTGCAGGAAACCAACAAGAAAATAATTACCCTTAGCAAGTTCAAGGATAGCATGACGCATATGATTGTTCATGACCTTAAAAATCCGTTGAACACCATAATCAACGCATCAATTATGGATGATATTCCTGAAAAGAATAACCTTATTCATGAAGCAGGTCGAGAGATGAACAATCTGGTTTTGAATATCCTTGATGTGTACAAGTATGAAAATACCACCATGGTATTGAACAAGGAGCATATCAACCTAACTGAGCTGATTGAAGATGCTATAAATGATGTGTCATTTCTAGGGAAATTGCGAAGCGTTGTATTCGAAATTGTTATCAACGAAAACATTGAGGTTAATGTTGATAAAGCCATTATGCACCGCGTTTTGGTGAATATCCTTACCAATGCCATTAAGTTTTCGCCCATATTAGGGAGAATTGAGATTAAGACAATTCTTCACAACCCCGATTTTATTAAGATTTCGGTAAAGGATAACGGCCCTGGTGTGCGCCCCGAACGACAAAAAACCATTTTCGACCGCTTTCAATCAGAGACACAGGATGATAGTCTTATCGTCTCAACTGGGCTAGGACTAAACTTCTGCAAACTAGCGGTTGATTCGCATGGTGGAGATATCTACGTTGAATCGGTCGAAATGCAAGGGGCAACCTTTAACGTTATACTTCCCTTGACTGAAAGTTTTGCAATAAATACCCAAAAAATAAGGAGAGAGATAAATTATCATGCATCGGAAGGAGATATTCTTATTGATAGCGATATGGAAATAATAGCTCCATTTATAAACGAACTTAAACGTTTTGAGGTTTATCAGGTATCAGATATCTTAAGAGTTCTGAACGTACTAAGCAAAAACGATAGCCCCACGATTCAGAAATGGGTAATGATGGTTACCGATTCAGTGCTACTTTGTCAGCAAAGCAGATATTCGGAGCTAATAAATATTAAGCAAAATGATTAATTATAAGATACTTATCGTTGACGATCTTATTGAATCGCTAAAGGTAATTGTATTGCACCTTCAGCGTTCAAATCCTGAATACACCCTTTACCAATCCAACTCATGCACTAAAGCCATTGAGATTGCACAAAAAGTATTGCCCGATTTAATTATTACCGACTGGGACATGCCCGAGATTAACGGCATTCAGATGATGAAAGCCATCAAGGCAATTGAACCGACCAAAGATATCCCATTCGTAGTGGCATCGGGCGTGATGATAACCTCCGAAAATCTTAAAATTGCGCTGGAGGCTGGAGCGGTTGATTTTCTTCGCAAACCCATAGACCCCATTGAACTCCAAGCCCGTATCAACTCAGCTCTTCTGATATCAAAGTATCATAAAGAGAGCATTATCCAGAAAAACCACGAGCTGATGGAGATAACCCTCAACCTAACAAAGAACAATGAATTCAATATTGATATAAAAGAAAAATTAGATCAAGCCATTGCAACAAAATCGCATGCAGATTTTTCGCAAAGGATACGCAAAGTAATAGCTGAACTTGACGAAAAAATTAGAACCAGCGGCTGGGATCAATTTAACTTTGCTTTTCATAACGTTAAACCTAACTTCAATAAAAACCTTTTAAGCAAATTCCCCGATTTAACACCCTCCGAAACAAAACTCTGTGGCCTAATAAGCCTTGGCATGAGCATTAAAGATATTTCATCTCTTCTTAACCAAAGTCCCGATGGGATTAAAGTTTCTCGATCACGATTAAGAAAAAAGCTCAACCTCCAGACCGAACAGAATCTTGAATCTTTTCTGGCTTCGTTTTAGAACATTTGAACCTTAAATCGAGTTGCCTTTGTAGTCTTATAATTAATTAGTTGTAGACTCCCTTATCAATAATTGAGGTAAACCTCAATCATTTCTGAAAATTACCTCCAGAGTAAATCGATGGTGCACAATTAACTTTGCCTCATAAATAACCAAGTTTTACCAAACAACTACAACTATGCAAGCAATTACAATCCAAAGTCTCATTCTAGCAGGACCAGTAAGCATAACGATACTATTTATTGTTATGAGAATACTATTCAAAAACTCGGTTCTCTACAAAATCGGAATTGCAACAGG
Source organism: Bacteroidales bacterium (assembly GCA_025361485.1). Classification (GTDB taxonomy): domain Bacteria; phylum Bacteroidota; class Bacteroidia; order Bacteroidales; family Tenuifilaceae; genus UBA8529. Next base: position 2,366 of record JANYLA010000147.1, on the reverse strand, counting down.
ATTAGCAATAATTATGGTTGCATTTGTAACAAGTATTCAATCAAAACTTGGACCTATCCATAACCTATGGGCTTTCCCACTTAATATTACAATGGCAGTTTCTGCTTACGTATATATTACTAAAGTTATCAAACGCCCTCTTCTCCAAATAATCTCAAGCATAGATAAAATAAGTAAAGGAAATCTAGAAGCTGAAGTTGATGAAAACTTCTTACTTCGGAACGATGAGATTGGAGTGCTGGCAATTACTACTAAAAACATGATTAAGAAACTCAATGAGGTAGTTAGCCTTATATCGACAAGTGCAAATCAAGTGGCCTCAGCAGGGGAGCAATTAAACACAAGTTCGCAAGAAATTTCCATAGGGGCCAATCAACAAGCATCATCGGTTGAGGAGATATCCTCATCAATGGAGCAGATGACTTCGAATATCGAGCAGAATAGTGATAACGCTCAGCAAACAAACAAGATTTCATCCAAATCGTTCGATAATATGAGTAGCGTGAAAGATGCTGCCCAAAAAAGTGTTGTTGCTGTTCGTGATATTGCTAATAAAATAAATGTTATAAATGATATTGCGTTCCAAACTAACCTTTTGGCTTTAAACGCAGCTGTTGAAGCGGCAAGAGCTGGAGAGCATGGTAGAGGATTTGCTGTAGTTGCTAGCGAAGTCAGAAGATTAGCCGAGAGTAGCAGAAAAGCGGCTAATGAGATAGTTGAGCTAACACAAACCAGCTTACAAGCAACGGAAGACTCCGGAAGACTTTTAATGGAAATTCTACCTGATATTGATAAAACAGCAAAACTAGTAGAAGAGATAGCGGCAGCTAGTCTTGAGCAACGACATGGTGCAACTCAAATAAATAGCGCCATTCAACAGCTGAATAATGTTACTCAACAGAATGCATCTGCTAGCGAAGAGCTATCATCCAGTGCCGAGGAGCTAACTGCTCAATCGCAACTTCTGCTTGAAACAATCTCATTCTTTAACACTCAAACCATTGGGTCTTTGGATAAAAAGAGCAGCAAATTCTCTCAAAATAAAAGTACAAAAAGCAGTCAGCCTAATCAATCAAATAAACAAAAAGGGTATGCATTTAAGATGAATGAAAACACTAACTCCAACGATGGAATGTATACAAAGTATTAATCAAGAATATGTGAATAACAATTCCTAAACTACAAATTATGACTCCTTCTAATCTAAGTATACTAATAGTTGATGATAGCCCATCGTTCGTTAAATCATTCGAAATGCTTCTTCGCTCAGTATTAGGGACAAAAATCGCCTCCCTTGAAGTAGCCTACAATGGTGTTGAAGCCCTAGAAAAGGTCAAGCGAATGAACAGTTTTGATTACATTTTCATGGATGTAAATATGCCTAAGCTAAATGGGATTGAGGCGTCGAAGCTAATAGATATGGAATACTACCGAAAAACAAAGATAATTGCAGTATCGTTCAACGACGACTTTAAAACAATAAGCGATATGATGCATTCGGGAGCATCAAATTATATTAATAAGTCTAAAATCACTTTTGATGTTATTTCAAAAATCTTTAATGAAAATAGGCACCTATAAATCAACCAAGTTATTTTTGATTGCATAAACGGCCAAAGCGGTTGAGTTATTCGAATTCGTTTTAACAAGTAAATCGGAACGAAGTTTTTCAATTGAGCTTACGCTCAAAAAGAGCTTTTCAGCTATTTCAGTTGTTGATAAACCCTTACAGATAAAAGTTAGCAGCTCCTTTTCTCTTTCATTAATAACAATAGCTGAAGCGCTTTTCTTATTTTTTAGAAGTTTAAGTAAAAGCTCTTGTGAAAAATAAGGATTACCCTCCATTACAGATTCTATCGCCTTTTGCAACTCATTGTAATTTGACTCTTTTAGCAAAAATCCATGAACTCCAATCTGAATCATCGAATCGTAGTATTTAACATCGTCATGCATCGAAAGAACTAAAACCTTTAATTCAGGCTTTATTTTCAGCGCTTCACGGGTTGCCTCAATGCCGTTCATCTTGGGCATATTGATGTCCATAAGCACCAAATCAGGCTCAATGCTCTTTAATAGATTTAAGAACTCAACTCCGTTCGAGGCTTCGCCAACCAGTTCAACATTGCTCATCTCTTTTAGTAAAGCCTTAATTCCATCGCGAAGAATTCGGTGGTCATCAACAATAACTATTCGAGTTTTCATATCGTGTTAATCTAAAGTTAATCTCACTACTGTTTTGATGTTTAAAAATTACGTTCTTTGAAAACCTTTGTATATCGGACTTGTAACGATTTTTAGAGTTCAAATGATTTGAAAAAATAGTTTTGTTGTAAAACAAGACTATTTTATGAACCAAGGAAAATATG
>JANYLA010000090.1 GCA_025361485.1 Bacteroidales bacterium | reverse complement strand
GGCTATGGTTTCCAACGAACCTTTTACTGCGAAAGGGGAGGCGTGATGATCAATAACAAAGGTTGAACCCGCCTTTGCACAAGCAATTGCCGTAACCAATGCGCTCGATTCTATCATCTCAAGATCTAAGCATTTATCGAGTGTCCACCAAACATACTTAAGAATTTCGGAGAAATTCTCAGGACTTTTCTTCGGAACGCCCATTCCACGAGCAAGCGCAGAATAAACGTGATGATGTCCAACTGCAAATGATTTAGTAACTAGTTTACCCTTACAATCAAGTACTTCTATGTTAGGTTTGCTAGCAATTTGTTCAACGTTTTCAACGAACTGAATTGAATTATTATCATGTTCGACAAGGATATTCCTTTGACTGAATTCAAGGGTTTTCCAGTCGATATAGGTTGCATTTTTAAGTAGTACTGACATTGTTTTCAATTATTTAACCACAAAGGACAATAAGTTCACACAAAGTAAAGAAAAACCTTTGTGAATTCCTTTGTGTCCTTTGAGGTTAATGTTACTATTTTCTCTTTAATGGAAGTTTAGTCCGCTTTACCCCATCAAATGCATAAAAAGCATTGGCAACTGCGGCAGCAGTAGGGCATAGGCCAATCTCGCCAATTCCCTTTGCACCATAAGGACCAACAAGATCTTTCTCCTCAATACCAATTATTTCCATTTCGGGCATCTCATTTGCTCTGAGAATCCCAAGATCTTTAAACTTTGTGCTGATTGGCCATCCATCCTTCATGGGCAAATCCTCTGTTAAAGCATAACCCATTCCCATATGCAAAGCCCCTTCAATCTGACCCTCGAAAAGCATCTGATTCATAATTTTACCAACATCGTGGGCAGCAATAATCTTGCTAATTTCACCTTTATCATCAAGTATAACAACTTGAGTTGCATATCCATAAGCAAAATGGATAATAGGCTCCTCGGTATCAGCACCTGGTTTGCAAGTCCAATCGCAGGTAAATTTGCCTTTGTAGACTCTACCAGCTAGTTGACTAAGGGTATATTGCTTTAAATCCTCATTTATCCTCTTCGAGGCATCGATAATTGCATTAGCAACAAGCGCTGTAGCCCTCGAAGATGTGGTCATTCCTGTTGGAAGATCAGCAGTTGTATCAACAACAACCTCGATAATCTCAGGTGAAATGCCAGTTTCCTGATGAAGCGTTTGGATAGCCATGGTATGAACACCTTGTCCCATCTCGGTCCAACCATGATGAACAATGACTTTTTTATCTGATACTATCTCGATTTTTATCTCGCTATCATCAACCATGCCATTGCCAACACCTGTATTCTTGATACCACAGGCAATGCCAGCATACTTTGCGCTATTAAACTGATCTTTAACGGCTAAAAGGGTTTTCTTCAACCCAACTCCTCTTAAAATCTGACCAGTAGCAGTTTTCTTACCATCCTCAAGCGCATTATCGTAACGAATTTGCCAACGATCGAAACCACCCATTCGGCAAAGCTCATCGATACAACTTTCCACAGCAAAAATGGCTTGTGGAACGCCAAACCCGCGCATTGCACCGCAAGGGATATTGTTTGTATAAACGGTATCGGCTTTGATGTCAACAGCAGGAACTGTATAGCCTCCCGTTGCATGACCAACCACGCGCTCCATTACCTTTGTCCCAACCGATGCGTAAGGTCCAGAATCGCCAATTGCGCTAAGCTTTATGGCGGTAAACTTTCCATTCTTATCGCATGCAAGGCTGATATCCATAAAAACAGGATGGCGCTTTGGATGCATTATAATTGATTCTTCTCTGCTTAGATGAACTCTAACAGGAAGTTTAAGTAGATATGCAAAAAGCGAAGCGTGTCCTTGAACTGTAAGATCTTCCTTACCACCAAAACCACCGCCATTCTGAACCTGAATAACCTTCACTTTTTCAATATCTAAACCTAGAATTTTGGCTACCTGCTTACGATCAACATAAGCGCCTTGACCCTGAGAATAGAGACGAACACCATCTTCTTCGGGTAATGCAATGGCCGTTTCAGTCTCTAGAAAAGCATGCTCAATGCGTTGAGTTTCATAAGAACCGCTTGAAACATATGCCGCCTCTTGAAATGCTTTATCTACATCTCCAAAACGAATGCTGCAGGTTTCCTGAATATTTGTTTTCTCTTTATGTACCTTTATACTTGTTGATTTAACCGCTTCGTGTACATCGGTTACTGCCTTTAAAACTTCGTAATCAATTCTTATCAGTTTAACCGCTTTGCGAGCAATGGCTTCAGTTTTAGCAACAACTCCTGCAATAACATCACCTATATAATTGGTTATTTCACCTTCTCCGATCATCATTGGCCAATCTTGGTAAACAATACCTATCACCTTGTTTCCAGGTATATCCTTAGATGTAAATACTCTGATAACTCCTTCAATTTTCTCAGCTTCGGAGAAGTCAATTTTAATAACCTTTGCTCTTGGGTAATCGCTAAATTTTAAAGCACCATGCACCATTCCTTCGAAATGCATATCATCAACAAAATCTCTGTCGCCAAGAGCCGTTTCAACGGCTTGATATTTTGGGTAAGGTTTGCCTATTAACGCTGATTTATCCTTACTTTCTGAACCTTTACCATTTAACTCTTTAAAGGTTTCATCGATTGCATCTACAATTTTCACGTAGCCTGTACATCTACATATGTTCGGGGTGATGGCTTTTACAATTTCCGGTCGGGTAGGGGTTTTGTTAACATTGTAAAGCCCTTTAGCGCGCATAATCATTCCAGGAGAGCAAAAACCACATTGAACAGCACCTTTTTCTGCAAAGTTTTTTCCAATTGTAGATCGGAATTCTTTAGGCAATCCTTCAGTCGTATTGATCTCAGCTCCGTCCAAATCTTGCATTTTGGTTCGGCACGCCAACTTTGGTTTGCTATTTATCTCAACGGTACACGCACCGCAAACGCCTTGACCTGAGCAACCATCTTTGGGTGACGTAATCTTATGTTCAAGCCTTAAATGGTCGAGTAAAGTCTCATCTAAATTACCTGCGAATGATCTCTTTGTGCCATTTAGAGTATATGTTATCATGATAGTATTTTTTGCAGATTCTCAACGGTAGGATAGATTGATTCAGGAATTTTCAGCATGTTGCTTACTGATTTCAGGTCTTTTAAACCGCTTCCTGTTAGTAAAACTACATTATTGCTATTTTCTAATAATTTACCTTGACTTTGATAATGAAGCAGACCAGCAAATGCAGTTGTGGCAGCAGGTTCAGCAAATATTCCTGTATTCCTTGAAAGTATTTTTGAAGCCTCCATTATCTCCTCATCGAGTACGATTATTGATTCCCCTTGATATTTTTGAATAAATTGTTGAGCCATATAAAAATTTCGAGGAATATCTACTGAAATAGAATCGGCAATTGTTGTGCTAGATTTAATCTGAAATTCCTTTTTACCGACATTTCTAACTAAATTATCACTACCTGCAGATTGAACAGCAACAATGGTTGGCATTCTATCGATTAAACCCAAAAGAAGTAAATCTTCGAAACCCTTATAAACTCCTGAAATTATTACGCCATCACCAACAGGAACAAATATTCTGTCAGGAATTTTAAAGTTGAGCTGCTCAAAAAGTTCAAATGATACTGTTTTTTTTCCTTCAATAGTTAGGGGATTAAACGCAGTGTTTCTATTATACCAACCAAACCTCTCTGTTGCTTTTACGCTTAGGTCGAACGCTTCATCATAAGTTCCTTTAACAGGAACAATTTTTGCCCCGTACATGATAATCTGAGTGAGTTTTGCAAGAGGAGCTGTTTCGGGAACCACTATAATTGCTTGCTGATCCTGAGATGCACACATCCCAGCTAGCGAAGAGCCCGCATTTCCAGTAGAAGCGGCCACGATCGTGCTTAGCTTGTTTTCTTTTGCAAATGCTGATACTAAGGCAGATGCCCTATCTTTAAAGGAGAATGTAGGGTTTTGTGAGTCATCTTTTAGATGAATACTAAAAGGCAAACTCTTGCTATCGATTTTATTGATTGTATAAAGTGGCGTTTTACCAACTCTAAGAATTGGTAAACTATCGGTATTGACTATTGGCAGTAAGTCGACAAATCCTGTTTTCTTTAAATCTTTAAAACCCGAAATTGAATTTCGTATGTTTTGATAATTGTAGAATACTTTTAGAACTCCTTTTGGAGGTGTTGTTGTATTATTCTCTTTACTGCAGGGCTCGCATAGGTACATCACTTCAGTTGTGCTGTACTCTTTCCCACAATTGGTGCATTTAAAAATGAATTTGGAAGTATTCATGGCTTTAATATCAAGCTAAATTAAGGTATTTTCAAAGATAATCGTACAAAAAACTCTGTGGTTCTCTGTGTTAAAAATATCACACCGAGAGACACAGAGCCGAAGAGAGAAAATATTATAAACCTTTTAGCAAACCTGTTCTATCATTGAATTCTTTTATCAGATTATCCCACTGGTTTACCTGCAAAAAGAGTTTGTTCCATACTTCACGGTCGTACCAAAGTTGATTCAGATCTTCAACCTCTTTACCTTGCTGTTCAACCCAAGTGAAATATTTTAAATTATGAATAGCCTTTCTATCGTTGTAAAGTAATTCTTTCATATTGTCTGTTCTAGATCCAAGAATGCATTTCTCATAATCTTTAACAGCTTGAATGTCGTTGTATTTCCCTTTTTCTGTAGTTAACTCATCTAACCTTGATTTATACATATCGGCTGAGTCCGTAGCAATGGTAACAATGATATCATCACTAGTCATTTCAAAATGCTTAGCTGTTTTAATTGCCGAAATCATATTGCCAATACCCGAAATTCCGATTAAATGAAGATCGTTGATTAATTTATGATCGATACCAATTGCTTTCAAATAGGCATGTCCTTCCTTTTCGTTGAATAAACGAAGGATTCTCATGCAATCTTCATCATCAATAGCAGTAACAACATCTGTGTTTTTAACATTATGAACCCAAGGCACATGTTTATCGCCAATACCTTCAATTCTATGACCACCAAAGCCGTTCATTAATAGAGTTGGGCATTGAAGCGCTTCAGAAGCGATAACCTTAATATGTGGTGCAACAGTACGGAGATAATCACCGGCGGCAATTGTTCCAGCAGAACCAGTAGCAGAAACATAACCCGCTAATTTGCTGTTTTTGCCTTTAACAAGGTTGAAAACATCTTCAATTGCTTTTCCAGTTGTATTATAGTGCCATGCTGAGTTTCCAAACTCATCAAATTGGTTAAAGATGATACAGTCAGGACGAGTCTTCTTAATCTCCCAACATTTATCGTATATCTCTTTAACGTTTGATTCACATCCATGAGTAGCGATAACCTCTGATCCGATTACATCGCGAAGCCAGGTGAAACGCTCTTTGCTCATCTCCTCAGGGAGAATTGCAACAGATTCAGTTCCCATTACCTTCGAGTCGAAAGCACCACCACGGCAGTAATTTCCGGTTGATGGCCATACCGCTTTATGATAGGTTGGGTCAAATCCGCCTGTAATAATTCTAGGAGCAAGGCAACCATAAGCAGCACCTACTTTATGTGCTCCGGTTGGAAACCATTTGCCGATAAGAAGAACGATTCGTGCATCAACACCGGTTAACTCCTTTGGTAATTCAATAAAGTTTGGGTTATCGAACGCTCCACCTTTTTCAGTTGGTTCGTTTTTCCAAGTTATGCGGAAAAGGTTTAGCGGGTTTATATCCCATAGACCAATATTCTTTAATTGGTCTTTTATTTTCTGTGGAATTAGTTCAGGGTTTCTTTGCTGCTCAAAAGTCGGAAGTATTATCCCTCTTTCTTTGAAGCGTTTTACAGCATTCTCTAATGCTTTCTCATTTGCAACTTTGTCAATCAGCTGAATCATGCTTATTATTTTTGTTTATGAAATACCCTTGCAAGTTAATTTAAATATAGATTATTCCTTATTGGAATGCTAACTATAGAATATTCTCCTAAAAATATTGTAATTGGTAGAACTATTGTATATTTGCATTAATCTACTTAGTAGCTAACAGAAAATCGAACTACCATGAAACCACTAGATGAAATTGACAGGAAATTGCTGAATATTCTTCAGCTGAATAGTCGAATTACCATTCGTGAACTATCTGATAAGTTGCATCTTTCAACAACACCTATTCACGAACGAATAAAGAAGTTGGAGAAAAGCGGATATATCAAACAATACCTAACCCTTGTTGACCCAAAACTTCTTGGGAAAAAATTAATTGTATATATCTCGGTTTCATTGAATAATCATATGAAAGAGGCTGTTGATGAATTTGAGAAGGAGATGGATAAGCTTGAAGATGTAATGGAGTGTTACTATATTTCGGGTAATTCAGATTTTTTGGTAAAAGTTCATTGCAATGATATGGACGATTTCCATAATTTTATAACCTACAAGTTTTCGACAATAAAAAATATTACCCAATTCTACAGTTCATTCGTAATGGCGGAGTCGAAGGTGAAGAGGCATTTTAAACTATAAGACAGCGACAAGTTACGAGTGACAAGCGACAAGAAAGGCAAAACCCTCTTGGATTATTATCCATGAGGGTTTTGTCTTAAATAAGCGGTTAGTGAAATTCTAAATTATTCAAAAACTAGATTCTTAACTCCTTGCAGTACAACACTCATTATCGCTGCATGCTCAAAGTGAATCTCTTTTACACAAGGTGTTTTGGCTTTGGCTTCTAATAGTGTGAAACTCTCCCAGCTAAACCTACCATATGCATGGTCGGTTTCATAAACCAATTCGTCTTTGTATTCAGTAAGTGTTTTAATTCCACCGCTCTCTTTGTAAATCAACGTGCTTTTGCCATCAACTTTTGATAGATAGTAACCTTCCTCAGCATCTTTAAATGAGTTGATTGTTAAATAAACTTTTGGCTTCTCTTTATACGGTGCGCTTGAGGTAGGACAGAAGGTATTGCAATTTCCGCATTCGTTACAGAAGTTGGCAATGTTTAGAATTTGAAATTTCTGTTTGACTTCAAACTGCTTATCATTTTGAATTTCAATCATGCCATTTTCACCAACGACTGCTTTTTGAAGCTTATATATAATAGGTGTAATTTCATAGGAGAAATTTGCAAAGTTTGGACAAACCGTTGTACAAATATTACAAATCTCATCGCAGTAAAGACAGCGGCTAGCTTCTTCAACAATATTTTGTTTATCTAGAGTCTCGCTAATTAGCTTGAAGTTCTGTCTGTCATTAAGAGGCAATTCCTTAAGTTCTTTAGCAAAAATCCGCTTTGAGCGTTTTATCATTAACTCTTTTTTAGATAATCGTTGTCTTGTGTCTTTTATCTGAAGTCTAAAGTCTATTGATGCTTGCTTCATAATCTGCTCGGCAGCCTTACGACCATCGGCAATTGCATTGATTGCTGTAGATGCACCGCGTAGCGCATCTCCACCTATAAATACATTACCAATCTGGGTTTTGTGCGTTTTTGAATCGGCCTTTAGTAAATCATTGGTAGCAAAATCGATATCGAGATTTTGTCCAATGGCAGGAATTATTGTATCACAGGCAATCTCGAACTCTGAGCCTGAAATCTTAACTGGAGTTGGTCTTCCTTTCGAATCAACTCCTTTTAGCTCCATTTTGCTGCATAGCAAAATATTAACATGACAATCTTTCTGAATTACTCTTTCAGGGGCAACCAATTCAATGATTTCAACACCCTCCTCAAGTACTGCTTTAATTTCGCCTTGGTCAGCGGGCATTTCGTTGATTGTTCTGCGATATACAATGGTTACCTTTCCATCATTTCCAACTAAACGATATGCGGTACGAGCCGCATCCATCGCGGTATTTCCACCTCCTATAATAACAACACTCTTTCCAATACCACTTTCTTTTCCCTGTTTTACATTGAAAAGAAAATTTAATGGTTCAACAACTCCTTTTGAAACAGCACCTTCAATGTCTAAACTTGCCGAAAGTTGAGCACCTACTCCAATAAATATATAGGTGTAATCCTTTTTTAAAGCTTGAAATTTATCTTTATCAATTTTAGCGTTGTAATTAATCTTGACCCCTAAATCAGTAACCCTTTTAAAATCTTTAGCGATTGCGGAGTCAGTTAACCTAAATCCGGGAATAGCAAATTGCACCATTCCGCCTGATTTCGATTTTGCCTCAAAAACTTCAACGGTAAAACCAGCTAACGCCAAATAGTAAGCGCTTGATAATCCTGAAGGACCTGCGCCAATTACTGCAACTTTGATTTTATTATTATTGGCTGGTTTTAATTTAACCTCATCCTGTTCGGAGATAAACCGTTTAACCTCACGTATTAGAAGCGATTCATCGTAGTTGATTCGAGTACACTTATTCTGACAAAGGTGATCGCAAACCATACCTGTAATTGACGGAAATGGGTTGGTTCTAAGGATAACCTCGTATGCTTTATCAAACTGATTAGTTGATGTATAATAAAGGTAATCTGGAATATCTTGATTTGTAGCACAAGTGTCGCGGCAAGGTGCGGAGATACAATCGAAATAGTCGAGTTCACGTTTTGTCTTTATATTCGGAGCATTTATGTACTCCCGTTTATAGAGGGTTGATTCTAGAACTGCTTCGGCATATCTCTTTAAATTAGCATGCGCAGATTCCTTTATATTCTTCTGATTTGATGATTTGACAATAAACTCGTTTATACTATTCGAAAAATTTGTTTTGAAGTTCTCATCAAGTTTCTCAAAGTACTGGTTCATTCTCATATATCCACCAGGTTTGAGAATGTCGGAGCAAACGGTGACCGTTTTAAATCCACAGGAAAGTATTTCGGAGATATTAAAAGCATTAGCACCAGCGGAGAATGAGAGTTGGAGTTCACCACCGAATTCATCCTGTAACTTTTTGGCAACATTAATTGAAATGGGGTGAAGGGCGCGACCGCTCATATACATCATGTCAACATCATTCCCAAAAACATCTTTGCCATTAACCGATTCTAGAGTATTTGTTAGCTTTAAACCAAATTCAAGATTATTTTTCTTTGCAATCTCCTGTAGCGATTTGATGATTCTTATTGCATCAGGATATTTTAAATCATGCTCAAATGCAATATCTGGTACGTTAGTTATAAAGTTCAACTTTTCATTGAGAATCTCTCTTAAGCGCTGTGGCCCTAGCAATGTTGGATTTAACTTGACGTATGTATGTAGATTTTTCTTTTCGATTAAATATTTTGCAATGCCCTCAATCTCGTTGGCTGGACAACCGTGCATGGTTGATAATGTAATGTTGTTCGAAAGCGTTGATGGAATGGTGATTTCAGTAATTTTAGGGTAAACTTGTTTAATTTCCTCAATCTTCTCTTTTAGTTCTGCATCACAACTTCCCATCTTCTGGAAAAACCATTGAACGTTTTCGTTCATAATTCCTTGAAGATTATAGCCTACGCTCATGTTGAAAATTGTTCCAATCTCCTTATCCCATCCAAATTTATGGTTTAGTACATGTATTATTATCCAAGCATTCAAGTACTCGTTAAAACTCTCATGAATCTTCAATTCCTGTGACCATTCGCAGTTATAACCCTCATCCTGCATATCAATACAAGGTTTAGAAACCTCAAGTTCATCAAGAGTTTGAACAGTTTTTAACTCAATATATCTAGCACCCATTAACCACGATCCAACAATATTCTGAGCCATCTGTGAGTGAGGCCCTGCAGCAACTCCAAATGGTGTGTGGAGTTTTTGCTTGAACACTTCTGTGCTTAAAGAATTGGTTTGCTTTGGTGTAAAGAAAAGTTCTTTAGGAATACCAAAAATGCTATTATTACTTTCGTACTCTTTTATTATAATTTGAAGTAGCTGCTTTAAAGAAATTGTGTGAAATTTGTCAGACTTTTTCATGGTTTAAATCGATTTATTCGAAACAAAACTAAGGAAAAGAGAGGACAAAATTATATTTGTCTTACATTTATGAATGGTTTAGTAAATTCATATGGAAAACATAGAGTATAACAAAAAATATTCTGCTATTATCCTTTCTGCAGGAAAATCATCAAGAATGGGAGTGCCCAAATTTTCGTTAAAGTTTAATGAGACATCAACTTTCCTTGAGAACATTATTAATGAGTATTCCGATTTCGGGTGTAATGAGATTGTAGTTGTATTAAACCGTGATGCTGACGCATTCCTTAAACAAATTGGGCTAAAACTTTCACGTATGGTTAAGGTTGTTATTAATGAATATCCTGAATGGGAACGTTTTTATTCATTAAAGTTAGGAGCCAAGGGATTGAAAATTCCATCGAACACTTTTGTGAGCAATATTGATAACCCGTTTGTGAATCATGATGTGCTTAATCGCCTTGCATTAGCAGGTGAGGGGTTTAATTATGTTAACCCAACATATAATGGAAAAGGTGGTCATCCATTTCTGATTTCTGAAAAGGTCATCGTCGATTTAATTGAAGAGGAGCAAGACCAAATTCATTTGAAAGAATTTTTGGGTAGATATTCTAAAACTTCTGTTGAAGTTGATGACGAAAGGATTTTGGTTAACATTAATACTGAGGATGAGTACCGAAAATTCTTCAAATAAAAAAGGAGCTCCTTAGTGCTCCTTAGTGAATGTATTTTATTTGCTTAGTTGTTAAACATTCTTCTCATATAACCTCATTAAAACCTTTTCAGGAGTGAGCGGCGCATCAAAATCAAGTTTATAATTCGGATTAAACGTCTCAATTGCATTTTGAATTGCGAAGAAAGCCCCTATACCATACATAAAAGGTGGCTCACCAACCGCTTTAGATTTTAGTATTGCCAACTCTGGTCCAACTGTTTCTAATGCATGACATTCTATAGCCTTTGGCGCAGAATAAATATCAGGAACCTTATAGGTGGATAAACTATTTGAAAGTAGTCTTCCGTCTTTATTGAATGAAATCTCCTCCATGGTCATCCAACCAATTCCCTGAACTACAGCTCCTTCAATCTGTCCTTTATCTATGGTTGGATTAATGCTATTTCCAAAATCATGAACGATTTGTACATTATCAACCTCGTAAGTTCCTCTTAAGCAGTCGAGAGTAATTGTTACGATGGCTGTTCCATAAACGTGGTAGGCAAATGGATGTCCTTTCTCTTTCGATTTGTCGAAATGTATAATTGGAGTTGCATAGTGACCATTCTCCGAAAGACAAATCCGACTTAAATAGCTCTTAATAATTAGCTTTTCCCAAGAAAGTTCAGTTACTTGCCCATTTTTAAGAACTTGTTCATCTTGAAGTTTGATCTCATCAATGCTACATTCCAATATCTTGGCCGCAGATTCTTTTAAGCGCTTAAGCAGTTCATTGCAAGCGATTAAAACGGCGTTGCCGTTTAGATCCGCACCAGAACTGGCTGCAGTGGGAGAAGTATTTGCAACTCTTGAAGTATTGGTCGATTCAAGTTTTATTCTTTTGATATTAATGGAGAAAACCTTTGCAGCAACCTGAGCCATCTTTGTATTTACCCCTTGACCCATCTCTATGGCTCCAGTACTTATTCCGATACTGCCATCCTGATAGATATGAACCAACGCACGAGCTTGATTCATTGAGGTATTTGTGAATGAAATGCCAAAGCAGATAGGCATAATGGCCATTCCCTTTTTTAACAGGCTGTTTTCCTGATTAAACTTTTTAATATCGTTGTCAATCTTCTCAATATTAAAGAGTCTACTTGCCGTTGAGAAGCAGTTTCCAATATTCACTGATTTTGCAATCTGCCCATATTGAAACTCATCATTCTCTGTTAGGAAATTCTTCTCCTGTATAGTTCTTGTAGGTATACCTAGCTCATTGGCAGCCCGGGCAATTGCTGACTCGATAACAAACATTCCTTGGGGAGCACCAAATCCTCTAAACGCTGTATTTGGAGGTAAGTTCGTTTTACAGCTGTAAGTGGTTACCTCTGTGTTTGGAATATAATATGCATTGGTTGAATGGAACAGTGTACGTTCCATAATCGCAGGGGAAAGGTCTGCTGCAGCACCGCCATTCTGGTAAAGTGTAGTCTGAAATGCTATAATTTTAAGATCCTTTGATAGACCTATCTTATAATCAGAACTATAGGGATGACGTTTTCCGGTCATCTTCATATCATCCAAACGATGTAATGAAAGTTTTACAGGCCGTTGTAAAATATATGATGCAAGTGCAGCCATTGCTGCAAAACCAGAAGCTTGATCCTCTTTACCTCCAAAGCCACCACCAAGTCGTGCTACATCAACTTCGATTCGGTTCATGGGGATTCCAAGAACTTTTGAAGCAGTCTTTTGCACAGCAGTAGGTCCTTGTGTTGATGAATGAATCTTTATGCTTCCATTATCAATTGGGTATGCGTATGCACCTTGTGTCTCTATATATAGGTGTTCCTGTCCTCCGCTATCAACCCTGCCTTCAGAAATATAATCGCACTTTGACCAAGCATTTTTTATATCACCAATTCTAAAGGTTCTTGGAGGTATGAGCAATAACCCTTTTTCTTTGGCAATACGTGGGTCGATCACTACTTCGAATTCTTCGAATTTAATATCAATCAGCGTAATCGCTTTTCTCGCAGTATGCTCATCCTTAGCAACTATTAATGCAATAGGTTGGCCTTGAAAATGCACCTCATGCTCAGCAAATAACGGCTCATCCTCAATTATTCCACCAATCTGATTTTGTCCAGTAACGTCTTTATAGGTTAAAATCTTTTCAACTCCAAGTAATTCTTCTGCTTTAGAGATATCTAGGTGAGTAATCTTTCCATGTGCAATCGATGACCCGAAAACAACAGCATGAAGAGTTCCCTTTTGAATCAGAATATCATCAAGATAAACCGACTTGCCTGTTACATGGTTTATAGAATCTATGTTGTTCATCGCATATCAGAATTAGAAAGAAGATCGCTGGCTAAAACCTTATTGGGGAATAGTTTTATGAAGTGAGCGAAGAAAAGTTGACGAAGCAGAAGTCTCTTATAATCAACACTTCCACGCATATCACCAATAGGAGATATTTCACCCTGCATCACTTCATTTGCTTGAATAATGAGTTCAGACGATATCGCTTTACCTTTAAGAAAATCACTTGTTTTATATAGAAATAAGGGAATTGGACTAACACCACCTGCTGATAAGGAGCAACTGCTAATTTTTTCACCATTTACAATTAGATGAATTGCGCTATTGACGCTGGCTATATCAAGGTGAGTTCGTTTACTAACTTTTTCAAAGTTGAATAGAGTTGGCTTTGTAGGAATAGCAAATGCTATCTCTTTAACAAATTCATCTTTTTGTAAATTAATCTTTTTATACCCAAGGAAAAAATCTTTTAAAGGTAAAATTCTAGGACCTAGATTAATTTCAGCATTCAGAGCAAGAAAGATTATACTTAAATCACCTATTGGAGAGGCATTAACGATATTGCCAGCAATAGTCCCCATATTTCTTATAGGTTCTGAAGATATCAACTTGAAGCATGATGAAATCTCAGGAATAATCTCCTTGATTATTGATGACTGTTCAATTTCACTCGCTGTTGTTGCTGCACCTATTATGCACCTTCCATTTTCAACTTTAATACCTTTTAAATCCTTTCTATCTTGAAATAGGTTGATACTCGATTCTACCAACTCATCAGCCTTTTGAACCATCAAATCAGTTCCGCCTCCTATGATAACATCATTCGGATTTGCTATTTGCTGGTTCTCTTTAATTTCATTTAATCTCTTGGGAATCGATAGAAAATAATCAGGAAGATATCTTTTTTCAATAAGCCATTCAATGGGGTTGTTAATGTTTTTATCTTCTAATAGCTTTGAAATATCCTCTGCGGCTCTTTCAATCGACTTATAACCTGTGCAACGGCAGATATTACCACTTACAGATGCAATTGCCTTTTGTTTTGTCGATTTTTCATTGGCCAAGCTATGAGCAGTTAGCGACATTATAAACCCAGGGGTACAAAAACCGCATTGGGTGGCAGCGTTGGCAACAAAAGAATTTTGAATGGGAGATAGGCATTCCATTTTTATCCCCTCGATGGTTACGATATGTTTACCATGAGCATTTCCCAGAGGTGTTAAGCACGAAACAATACTTTTATAGCTGATTTTCTCATCATTCAGGCTGCCTTCCATAACTGTACATGCGCCGCAATCACCTTCTCTACAGCCAATTTTTGTCCCAGGAAGGTTTGAATCGTACCGAATGAAATCAAGTAGTGAGCCACCTGATGGTTTATCGGTTTTTATGAGCTGATTATTTAGAATGAATGAAATCATAGTTTGCATTGTAAATCATTTCAAAGTACCACAAATTTATGAATTAGCAGATAATAACTATGTAAACATTGTTACTTAGGTTTTTAAAAAACATCAATTATCTTCTGATTTTAAAATATCTAACTAAAGATTTTAGAATAAAAGCCTACAGTAGTAACCAAATATTTTCACTTAGGTTGAATAAAAGCTATTTTTATGAAAAATTTAGATTGATATGATATGAAGTCAAAAAATGTAAAAAGCACTAGAACACCTATTTACAAAGATTCAGGTTTTCTGTTTGAAGATATTCCTACCATTCAAAAGGCTTTTACTGATGAGATAAACCATCCTCACAGCCCTGAGCACTACATCTACTCACGTTATCGCAATCCAAATGTGGTAGAGGCTGAAGAGCAATTGATGAAGATTGAGGGAGCAGAATGGGCCTTACTAACCCAATCGGGCCAAGCAGCTTTAGATGTTGCCCTATCAATTTTTCAGCATAAAAATAAACCCAATAAATGGCTTTTCTTTACTGAGATTTATGGTGGTACAAATTCATTCATTGATAAGGTTCTTGTTGCAAGGCGAGGAGTAGAGGCCATCCGATTTGCCCCTAAAGGGGATTCATACTCTCTTGATGATTTTGATAATTTCATGGAGGATACAAAACCTGAAATCGTATTCTTTGAGGCGCTCTCAAACCCTATGCTTATTGCCCTTGATGGAGATGCAGTAATTAGGATTTCTAAAAAGCATGGTGCAAAAGTTATTGTAGATAACACTTTTGCAACAGCAATGCTTTGGAAACCATTAGTTTCTGGAGCCGATTTGGTTTATCAAAGTGTTACTAAATACCTTGCAGGTCATGGAAATCTTTCTGCGGGTGCAGTATTAGGTAATGACCCAGAGCTACTTAAACTCTCAATTGAGTATCGTAAATGGGTTGGACATATGCTTTCACCCGACGAGGCATACCGCCTTATTGATATGCTAAAAACCTTTGAGATGCGATTTTCAAAGCATTGTCAGAATGCTTTTGCCATTGCTAATTATCTCAATAAGCATCCCCTTATTGAAAAGGTTCTTTATCCAGGTTTAGAATCACATCCAACCCATATAGAAGCATACAAACTTTTCAAAGGAAAAGGATTCGGAGGTATGGTTACATTTGATATAAAAGGTTCAAGCAGAGAAGAAAAGGCTCAGCGATGTAACCTTTTTATTCATCAAGTTGCTGATTTTATTCATCTAGTTCCAACCCTTGGCGATGCTGATACTATATTAATGCCCGTTGAACCTGTTTGGGGAGATAAATACCCTTTCCCTGGTATGATAAGGCTTTCGGTTGGTATTGAGGATCAAAAGAAGTTGATAAAGGTAATTGGCGATGCGCTAGATGCTATAAAGTAGCTTGTCGGTTTATCTTTTGTTTTTGAAATTTGTTTTTTGATTTTTGGATTTTGCCTTATTTTCTTTGCTCTGATACCAAAAGAAATAGCTCCGTTGTTTTAACTTCTGCTCTTGTTTTTTAGCCACAAATACAGGTTTCTTAGTATATGGGTCGATACCTGTATAATAAATAGTAGACGCCAATGTCATTGGAGTAGGTGTAAAATCTTGAATTTGTTCAAGTTTAAAGTTTAACTTCTTTGTTTCGTTAGCAAGGTCCTTCATATCTACCTCTGTTGACCCAGGATGACTCGAAATGAAATAGGGTATAAGTTGCTGATTCAATGAATATTTAGCATTGATTTCATTGAACTTTTGGTTAAACTTTTTAAACGATTCAAATGGTGGTTTACGCATATTCTTCAGCACTTCATCAGATGTATGCTCAGGTGCTACTTTTAACCTACCCGAAACATGGTGGCGTATAAGTTCAGTGATGTATTCATCATCATTATTCATTGATAAATCGTAGCGTACGCCACTTCCTACAAACGCTTTCTTAACACCATCTCTTTTTCTTACAGCTCTATAGAGTGATAAAAGATTCTCGTGACTAGTATTCAGATTGTTACAGATGTTTGGGAATATGCATGATGGTCGTTTACAGGCATCACATTTTTTCAGATCACGACCTTTCATCATGTACATATTTGCCGATGGACCACCAATATCGCTCAAATATCCCTTAAAACCTTCCATTCCAACAACTTTATCAACTTCATTCAATATGGATTTCTCTGAACGAGAGGAGATAAATTTTCCTTGATGAGCTGAAATGGTGCAAAAACTGCATCCACCAAAGCATCCACGATGAATATTTACTGAGAATTTAATCATCTCCCAGGCGGGAATAACCTTTGATTTATACCTTGGATGAGGTAACCGGGTATAGGGTAAATCGTACCAGCTGTCAATCTCCTCAGTTATAGGTAGTGGGAATGGGGGATTAACAACAACTACGCTATCTTTTAAAGGCTCAACAATCCTCTGAGGGCTTACTCGATTCGATTCGGTCTCAATTACCTTAAAATTGTCACCAAACTTCTCTTTAGATTGAAAACAATCCTCAAATGAATTTAGTATAATTGTCTCTTTTTCAGATTTATATGTACTAATACTTGAATCGATAAATGATATTTGAGGAATGTCGTAAAGCTCAAGAATCGATTGCCCATCAGCCAATCGCCTTGCAATCTCAACGATTGGCTTTTCACCCATGCCGTATACAAGAATATCTGCCCCTGAATCAATAAGAATGCTTGGCTTAAGGCTATCAGACCAGTAATCGTAATGGGTTAGTCTACGAAGCGAAGCCTCAATTCCACCTATTAATAAAGGTATATCAGGGAATATTTTTTTAATAATATTTGAGTAAACGGTCACCGCGTAGTCAGGTCGATATCCCGATTTATCATCAGGGGTGTAAGCATCATCACTTCTAAGTCGTTTATTCGCAGTATAATGGTTTACCATCGAGTCCATTGAACCAGATGTTACTCCGAAGAAAAGTCTTGGGGTCCCCAACTTCTTAAAGTCACGCAGGTCATCACGCCAGTTGGGCTGAGGAACAATTGCCACCCTTAAGCCAATGTTTTCAAGAACTCTTCCAATTACTGCAGCCCCAAATGAAGGATGATCGATATACGCATCGCCAGAAAATAGGATAACATCAGCCTGATCCCAGCCCAAAGCCTCCATCTCTTTTTTTGAGGTGGGCAAGAACTTGCTGTGTCTTTCTTTATCTTCTAACATCTCTATTAATCATTTCTCATTAACAGCGAGCTGTCACCGTAACTTAAAAACCTGAAATCATGGGATAAAGCGTAACTGTAAACCTTTTTCCAATCATCTCCTATAAACGCAGCCACCAATAGTAATAGTGTTGATTTTGGTTGATGATAGTTCGTAATCAAAGCATCAGCCATTCTTATCTTATACCCAGGAACAATAAGTATTTGGGTTGAAGCAGAAAGGTAATCAATGTTTTTATTAACCATAAATGAGTCTAAAGCCTTTAAAGCATCATTAATACTAATGCTTTGGGATAATTCATATGGTTCCCATTGAGAAACAAATAAATGCTCATTTAGTTTACCATCAATTGCTTTAACACCAAGCCAGTAAATACTCTCGAGAGTTCGAAGCGATGTAGTACCAACCACAATCCTTTTACCCTTATGCTTTAACAGTTTCTCTACTGCGCTTTTCTTAACGATGAAATGCTCTGTATGCATCTCATGCTCACTAATATTTTTTGCTTTTACTGGCTTAAACGTACCAGCTCCAACATGTAGTGTAACGTACTCTATATCAATATTTTTATCTTTCAGCGATTTAAAAACCTTATTTGTGAAATGTAGACCCGCTGTTGGTGCTGCAACAGACCCTTCAGGTTTTGCATAAATGGTTTGATAACGCACGTTATCATCCGATTCGGCATCTCTATTGAGGTAAGGGGGAATTGGTATATTTCCACAAAGTTCAACAATTCGAGCAAAACTTAGTGAAGAATCATCCCATGATAGCTCAATTTCAACTCCTTCTGATAGATTATTAATTCTTTTTGCAAGTAGTGATGAAGATGTAGTAGGTATTGGCATTTGTAGCACTTCCTCTTTCCATTTCTTGAGATTGCCCACAATACACTTCCACAATACCTTTGAATTGCTTGAAAACGATAAAACGTAATCAGAGGGAACGATAGGTTCAAGTAAAAATACCTCTATCTGAGCACCAGTAGCTCTTTTAAATAGAAGTCTCGCTTGAACGACTTTCGTATTATTGAATAAAATTAGACTGTTTTCAGGAAGATAATTCGAAATATTATTAAAAATATCTTCCTTAATTGATGATTCTTTATAAAGCAGAAGTTTTGACATATCCCTTTCATTCAGAGGATGTTTAGCAATTCTCTCATCGGGTAGAGGGTAGTCAAAATCTGATATGTGGATGTTCTCGAAAAGCTTATTTGCCACGCGAATATTATTAAATCAATAAAACTCGACAAAATTAGCTATTTTTGTACTAATATTCTATTTGATTATATTATTGATTATCAATATATTGATATTATGAAGTGTGGGATAGGAGAT
>JANYLA010000088.1 GCA_025361485.1 Bacteroidales bacterium | reverse complement strand
TGTTAACCCGGTTGAAACCGAAAATCCAACTTTAGTGAAACCATCGCTTCCAATACCATACATTACCGAACCTCCTTTATTTGCATCGGTAGAACGGGTTATAATATTTATTGAACCACCCAACGATGGAGCAGCAACCTTCGAAGCACCTAATCCACGTTGTACCTGCATTAAACGGGTAACATCGCTTAAACCAGCCCAGTTAGACCAGTAAACAGTGCCGTTTTCCATATCGTTTACAGGAACACCGTTAATCATAACCGCAATATTGGCCGACTCAAAGCCACGTAGGTTGATACGAGAATCTCCGAATCCACCAGATCCTTTAGTAGCGTAAACACCGGGGGTTGATTTTAGAATTTCGGGATATTCCTGAGTACCTAATTTTTCTTCAATTTGAAGAGGTTCAAGTTTTGATAGAGCAACAGGTGTTTTACGTGAAACCGCAACTGAAGCGAATACCTTTAACTCCTCAATATTTATTTGGTCGCTTGATAATAGAATAGTTCCTAAGTCGGTAGTTTCGCCATCAATAGCATTAATTTCAAATTCCTTTGATGCATAACCAATAAATTGAACAACAATAGTTTTCTTTCCAGCAGTTGTTGGAAAAGAAAAATTACCATTAACATCAGCAGAAACACCCGATGTAGTTCCTTTAACAATTACTGAAGCACCAACAAGTGTTTCACTCGTAATTGCATCTTTAATGACCCCTTTCACAATGGCTTGCGAATAGGATAAACTGGTAATCCCCGTTAAGGTTAGGATTAACAGCAGTTTTCTAAGAGTTCGAATCATAATACAGATTTGTTTAGGTTATTATGTAAAAATAGAGTTTGGTTATAGAATTCTTGAAAATGTTTAAACAGTTTGTTTATTAAATACTTAGTGAATTTTTACTCTTGAGCAAACAGGGTAAATTTAACCGTAAACAGTGTTCTAAATATTAAGCGGACATTAATAATATACACAATATTTAAAAAAGGAATAAAAGCGCATTTTATTGCCAATAAATAGAAAATACGACTAGTAAAAATGAAACAAGTGTTTGAAATTACAATCTAATTTTTTCAATTATAGTGTTTGTCGCTCCCCTCTTGTTCGAGAAGAAATTTGATGATATTTCTTTAACCCTTCGAAGCTCGTTTTCGGTGGTAATGAATTGATTCAAAGCGCTTGCAAACTGTTCGTTATTGTTTACCGAAAGAGCAGTTCCTATTTCAATTAGCTCAACGGCTTCGTGGAATCGTTGGTAGTTTGGACCAAATAGAACAGGTATTCCAAATACAGCCGCTTCGAGGGTGTTGTGTATTCCAACGCCAAATCCCCCGCCAATGTAAGCTGCTGTACCATAACGATAAACCGAGGATAAAATTCCTATAGTATCAATAATAAGGATTCTCGCTTCGCCAAGATCACTTTCGTTGGGTTGAGTGAATCGTAATGAACTTACACCAAATTTTTCTCGGAGTTTTTCTATATTCTGATTATGAATTTCGTGAGGGGCAATGATTAACTTAAGGTTATGAGGGTTTGTTTTAAAATACGCTATAAGTAGATCCTCATCCTTTGGCCAAGTGCTTCCAGCAACTAATACTTTGGAATTTGCCGAAAATTGCTCGATTAGCGTGATAACCTTTGCTGCCTTTGCATTTGCAACAACTCTGTCGAATCGGGTATCACCGGCTACTGTAACATTGGTAACGCCAATGCTGGCAAGTAATTGCTTTGATTTTTCGTTTTGAACGAAAAGATGCTGAAAGTTGAATAGGAATTTCCGATACCAACCTCCGTATGATTTGAAGAAAACCTGATCGTCCCGGAAAATTGCAGATATTACAAATGTAGGAATATGTTTTTTCTTGAGCTGATTAAGGTAGTAGTACCAAAACTCATACTTTACAAATATAGCAGCAATTGGGTTGGCAATATCAATAAAGCGTTTTGCGTTCAAGTAGGTATCGAGCGGTAAGTAGAATATATAATCGGCTCCGGTGTAA
>JANYLA010000087.1 GCA_025361485.1 Bacteroidales bacterium | reverse complement strand
CTTATATGTTACCATTGAACCATGTCCAATGTGTGCAGGAGCGCTGTATTGGTCTCAAATAGGGCGATTGGTTTTTGGTTCAGCTGATCCTAAACGTGGATACAACCTTTTCGAGAGACAAATACTGCATCCTAAGACTACGGTTTCTTTTGATATTCTTAAAAATGATTGTTCATCATTGGTATCAAAATTTTTCCTTAAAAAACGTTGATTCAACCTTAACCAATTCTAATTTATAAGAGTTTGTCCCATAGGGACAAGATATTGGTAGAAAGGAAGTTGAAATTTATTTTTAAGCCCCGTAGGGACGATACTTCTGATGATTTATTTTTTTTTGGAAAGATTTAATTATTCATAACCTCGATTTGCATTCTTAAAGTTAATTTTGAATTGAATTTACCACATACATTTTGATAAAATATCTAGAATTGCTTTGTCCTGCTAAGGATTACGAAACCGGTATTGCAGCCATAAATCATGGTGCCGATGCAATATATATAGGTGCTAATCAATTCGGAGCTCGAGAGGATGCAGGTAATTCACTCGCTGATATTGATAAATTAGTAAATTATGCTCATCCTTACTTTGTTCGGGTTTACGTAACCGTAAATACTATAATCTACGATGATGAGATAGATAAGGTAAAATCATTAATCGAAAATCTTCATAAAATAGGAGTTGATGCCATTATCATTCAGGATATGGCAATTCTTGAGATGGATTTGCCACCAATTCCAATATTTGCAAGCACACAAACCCATAACGATTCAGTAGATAAAGTTAAATTCCTCGAAAGCGCTGGTTTTAAAAGGGTTATTCTGGCAAGAGAGCTTGCGCTTAATGAGATAAAAGAGATTAGCAATTATACAAATATTGAACTTGAGGCTTTTGTTCATGGCGCTCTATGCGTCAGCTACAGCGGACAATGCTATTTTAGCCAAGCCATAACAGGTCGAAGCGCAAATCGTGGTGCTTGCTCTCAACCATGCCGTTCATCCTACGATTTGGTCGATGTATCAGGCAAAGTATTAATAAAGAATAAGCATTTACTATCATTAAAAGATCTTAACCTCTCAAATCATCTTGCCGATTTAATTGATTCGGGGATAACCTCATTTAAGATTGAGGGTCGGTTAAAGGATATTAGCTACGTTAAGAATGTTACAAGCCATTATAATAAACTGTTAAATAAGATAATTGAGAATAATCAGAATCTAAAAAGAGCATCATCTGGTTATTGTGAGATAAACTTTACCTCCGATCCCGAACGGAGCTTTAACCGAGGGTTTACAACCCATTTTGTTAGCGGTAGGCAAAAGGAGCAATCATCGATGGATACGCAAAAATCTGTTGGTAAAAAGTTAGGGATAGTCACTGAAATCGGGAAAGGTTGGTTTACCATTAAAAGCAAGGATGTTTTAGTTAATGGCGATGGAATATGCTTTATCAATCCCAAGGGAGTTCTTACAGGGCTTAGAGTTAATTGGGTTGAAGGGAGTAAGTTATTTCCGTTTGGTGATTTAAACGACCTTAAGATTGGTGTAGAAATTTACCGCAATCACGACCACGAGTTTAGCAATGCGCTGAAGAATAGCAATAAAATTCGGTGGTTGAGATGTGAGATAAAAGCGCAGCAAACTGAAACGGATCTGATTTTTACTATAATCGACGAAGACAAACATTCTGTTTCAATTTCGGTTTCTGAGAAGTTTGATAATGCTTTGAATGCTGAAAAAGCAGTTGAAAACATTGTTATTCAGCTTTCAAAATCAGGCGATACAATATTTAAAGTGCAAAAGGTTGATGTCACGATGAATAATCCAGTTTTTATTCCAACATCAACAATAAATCAGATTCGAAGGAATTTAATTGAAATGCTAATCAACAAAAGAATAGAATTATTTAATAAATCAGTAAGCATTCGGTTGAGTTCAGATAATCCATTCATTTCATCAAAACTTACTTTCAAGGGAAACGTATCGAATCAATTATCTAAAGCATTTTACAATCGGCATGGCGTTTCATCAATTGATAATGCATTTGAAATTGAAAAAGTTCCTGAAGCAGAATTGATGGTGACCCGTTACTGCATAAAATATGAAATTGGAATTTGTCCTTCAAAACAGGGTGGAAAACAAACAGGAGAGCTATATTTGAGGGATAATAATAATCTTTACCCTTTAGAGTTTGACTGTAAGAATTGTATAATGAAAGTTAAATCACCAAAAGAATAATTGAATGGAACTATTAACACCAACCAATTGGCCTAACTATGAACTTATCGATAGCGGAGATTTTGAGAAGTTAGAACGTTTTGGCGAGATGATAGTTGCTCGTCCTGAGCCGCAAGCGATTTGGGATAAGAGTTTGTCGAAAGACGAATGGAAAAAAATGGCTCATGCCCATTTTATCCAAAAAAGATCGATTACGAATATTTCTACAGCTAATGACAATGAGAAAGGGGAGTGGATTATTAAGCCCGACGTTAAGGAGCAATGGTACATCGATTATCAGTACCAAGAGATGAATCTTCGGTTCAGATTGGGTTTCACTTCATTTAAACATGTTGGAATTTTCCCTGAGCAAGCTTCGAATTGGAATTATATTTATGATACGGTAAAGGAATTTAAGGAGCCCAATGCAAAGGTTCTAAACCTATTCGCATACACCGGTGGTGCATCATTGGCTGCTAGAGCGGCAGGAGCAGAGGTTACCCATTTAGATTCAATAAAACAGGTTGTTACTTGGGCAAGAGAGAATATGGAGGCTTCAAACCTAAAAGATATTCGTTGGATAATTGATGATGCAGTTAAGTTTGTCAACCGCGAATGCCGACGGGGTAATATCTATAATGGTATTATCCTCGATCCTCCGGCTTATGGCCGAGGTCCTGAAGGTGAGCGATGGATACTTGATGAGGGGATTAACGATTTGCTTAAAGCATGTAACCAGATTCTTGCCCCCAACAAAAGTTTTCTGGTTTTAAATCTATACTCAATTGGATTTTCAGCATTGATAGCCGAGAGTATGGTAAAATCTAACTTTAATGTTACTAATCCGAATTACGGAGAACTTTATATTACCGATAAAAGTTTAAAACGACTACCATTAGGTGTATTTGCAAGGTTCAAAAGATAGTTTTTGATATAGAGGATTTTTGTATATCCGCAAACAATCATAATTCATAAAATTGCTTACCTTTGAATAAAAAAAGCATGAACCTATTCAGTTTTACAGCACATTTCGGAAGTGAAGAAGCCTGTCGTAATCATTATAAACAAGAAAGGGACAAGGTT
>JANYLA010000069.1 GCA_025361485.1 Bacteroidales bacterium | reverse complement strand
CGTAATTCCAATAAAATCAAATGTACCTGTCTTTATCTCAGCCCACATAAAGCCAATGGTTAAAAACAGAATGCAAACATGCGATTGAATCAAGAAGTTGATACCCGCCCTTAAAGTCTCCTTCTTATTATGCTCGAATATGATTAGAATGAACGATGCTAGCGCCATTATCTCCCAAATAACAAGAAGAACCAAACTATTCTGAACAATACAGATATCAATAAGCATTGTAAATGCTAGGATATAGGAGATGGCATGAAGTGCAAGATTTGCCTTTTGGTCGCTATACCTTTTCATGTACTGAATGCCGTAGATAGCACCCGTAAGGAATGTAAAGCTGATAATCAGGATGAACCAGGCCGAAAGGTAATCGACCCGAATAGGGATAGCACCTGTGATGAATGAGCCTGTATAGCTGTAATCGATTGGATTTCCCGATAACACAAAATATGATATGATTGATGCAATTACAACCAGAACGCCAATGGTAGTAAACACAATAATTCCATTCCCCTTAACCTTTAGGAAAGGGATTAGAATAATTGCCACTAGCGCAACAAGGTTGAAAACTTCAATCAAAGTGCTCATATCCAATTAAATAATGTGCATATAAATATCATTATAATAAATAGTATTCCGTAAAGTACATAAGCCTGAATCTTCCCATTCTGAATAAACTGAAGGTAGTTCATCGAGTGGTTAAGCCCCTTTGTGAGTGGGTTAATCACGAAATGCTCAAGCAAATCGAAGTAGTATGTCGAAAAGGTTCGTTTTTTAGGGAAGATATCGGTTTTGCTAATCTTACTGTAGTTCTTCTTCTCAATGGTTAAAAAGCTAAGGATATCAGCAAAGCTGCGGGTAAATGATAACCCAGTGTACTGCGCTTTTGGAATTGAGCCAGTGTATCCGCAGCCCCAAGTGCTATCGACGCTTGTTGGTCGTTTATGTGAAAAGAGCCATCTTAACGTGAATACAGAGGCTAGAATCATGATAAACAGTAAACTTATCAACCCAATAATTGATATTGTGGTAATCATCGGTATCTCAATTGGGTTACCAACAAATGCCGATGGAAATGTTATTGTAACGATTTTGAAAAGCGAGGTGAAGTAGATACTCGGAAAAATAGCGATTGAGAGCATCACCGCAACGATAATGAATTGAGGCAATTGCATGATAAGGCTAACCTCTTTGGGGCTGTGCTCGTGTGCTTGACGTGGCGAACCTGTAAATATCACACCGAACGATTTTGTAAACGTAAGAAGCGACATTCCCCCAACAATGGCAAGCCCTGCAATGGATAGCACGAAAAGGATAAGCTGTGATAAGTTTCCAATCGTTAACCCTTTAACCAATCCGCTATAGATAATAAATTCTGAGATAAACCCGTTGAATGGCGGTAATCCGCCGATGGCTAGCGCTCCGATAAGAAAAAATATTGCTGTTTGGGGCATCTTCTTAATCAAACCGCCCAACCTATCCATATTACGGGTGTGCGTTTGCTGATAGATACTCCCTGCCGAAAAGAATAGCAACGATTTGAAAAGCGAGTGGTTCAAGGTATGAAGCAGCGCTCCGCTAAAACCCAGTATGATTAATGGTTTATTCTCAAACCCGATGCCCATTAATCCTAACCCAATGCCGATACCGATAATTCCAATATTCTCGATGGTGCAGTAGGCAAGCATTCGCTTGTAGTCGTACTTTACAGCTGCGTTGGCAATGCCATAAATAGCCGTAATAACAGAGACGGCAAGTATAACCTCACCGATTATAATATAGTCCGATTGAATGTTAGAAAGCACCCTCAAAATTCCGTATATTCCTAACTTAACGATTACCCCTGACATTATCCCCGATACATGCGATGGCGCAGCGGGGTGGGCGTGGGGCAACCACGAGTGAAAGGGGATAAAACCTGCTTTTATGGCAAATCCTGCAAGCAGCAGAACGAGCAGCCAAATACTTCCGTTTGTACAAAAAAAGCCTGTTAAAGAATCAAAGTTAAACGAACCCGTTACAGCGTAAAGCCAGATAAACCCAACGGTAAGCAGCGCAACGCTAACGTGCATCTGAATCATGTAGTTGACACCAGCTTTAAGCACCTCCTTTTTCTGATACTCAAAAATCACTAGAACAAGCGATGATAGCGACATTATCTCCCAAGCAACAAGAAAGGCTAAGCCATGTTCAAACATGCAAACCCACAGCATCGATGAGTGAAAAAGCGTAAGGCAAACCCAATGAATGGTAAGGTTTGTCTTTAGGTGTTGATATGATTTTAGGTATCCGATACCAAATAGAGTTCCATTGATAACCGTAAGGTTGATAATAAGGATAAACCAAGCAGACAGGGCATCGATTTTTATGGTAACCTCGCTAAAAACGCCTGAAAGATGAAATACAAAAGCTATTGGGTTACCGAAAATTACTGAAATAGCAGGTAGCGATGTTAAAAGGGAGATAATGATAATAGCGCCTAAAACTACAAAAGGCTTAAGCCTTTGTGGGGTAAATAGTAATCCAATAATTCCGAGCGCAAGAACAACCGCTGCAAATCCAATTAAAATGGGAGAATCCATAAAAAAAGCAAATTAATAATTTATTTAACCACTAAGGGCACAAAGGCTTCACTAAGGGGATAATTAAAAATGATTGTAAATAAACGCTTTGTGTTCTTTGTGATGTTCTTTGTGTTCTTTGTGGTTAACGTTTTCGAAACCCAAAATTAAGATTTAATCTCTGGATTGGCAGGGAAAATTTGATTTTTTGAAGTTCTAAAATCTACTCCATTTAGTATAAGGGTGTTATAAGCTACATTAGTTGACGGTTCAGAGTTGACAGTTGACAGGGATTAAGAAGTTAGAAGCCAGAACCCATCTCTGGATGCTGAGCCTGTCGAAGCATCATATCTTACATCTCAGTTCGTCAGAGGATGTATCCAAAAACAATAAGCATTGTGTTCGGCAGGTTAGCGTAGCGTACCTGCGTCGGTCTATTATTACGAGCTGAGCCTGCCTAAGGTCGGTGAACTTAAGAACATTATCCGTGCGCAAATAATTTTAATAAAAATGTCACGGACTGCAAGTTCCACGTCAGCAGGTTATGACAAACTTCCATAGTATTAAACGAAAATATTGAATTGGAATATTTGTACTATATTGTTCAATTAATCAATTAAAATTTGGAGTAGTATGGGCGAATATCATTTACGAAAAAAAGAGAAAGAGATAAGCGACAGAAATGAAATTAACGAGATTCTGAAAACAGGCAAATATGCTACTATTGGATTCTCAGCGAATGACGATCCTTACCTTGCTACACTCAGCTATGGTTACGATATGCTAAATGAACGTATGTATTTTCATTGCGCGTTAAAAGGGCAAAAAATCGAATACATAGCTAAAAATCCAAAGGTATGCGCATCCGTAATTGATGATAAAGGATATGTAAATGATTTCTGCGATCACAAATACTCCTCGCTAATAATAAGAGGATTAATTAGGGTGGTTGAAGAGCTTGATGAGAAAAAGCACGGGCTTGATATTTTGCTCAATCATCTGGAAGAAAATCCAGATCCTATAAAAGTTAGGAATATTAAGGAAGACAAGTCTTATAACTCGGTCTGCATTTTATGCCTTGATGTTTCGGATATTACAGGAAAACGTAATTAACCAAAGTATGCCATCGTTTCGCTGAACTCACTTTGTTTGGCAACTAACAGCGGAGGAACGACTTCACCATGCGAAAGAGTAAATTTGTTTCATAAGTCAAAAAGCACAAAAATGAAAAGTAGAATACTTACCTATTTATTATGCATTATATCGTTCGTTGCCTATTCGCAAAATAGTGAAATAGTTGTAAACGTAAGCGGTTTAAGAACGGAGAAAGGGAAATGCCTACTTTATCTGTACAGCAACAAAAAAGGATTTCCTACCGATGCTGATAAAGCGATAAATTCTGCGACTGGCACTATTTTAAATGGTAAATCAACCATTATACTGAAAGATGTTACCGATGGCGAATATGCCATAGCTGTTGTTCATGATGAAAATGACAACGGTGCGCTCGATACTAACTTTTTGGGAATGCCAAAGGAAGGAGTGGGGGTTTCGAATAATGCTAAAGGCTTTTTTGGCCCACCTAGCTACGATGACTCAAAATTTCGGTTAAACAAGAAATCATTAACTGCAAACATTACAATTAAATACCTGTAAATATCCGTATCAATTTAGCCGATAGAGCCTATAAACAGCTAAAACCACGTACAAAGTTCGATTAGAATTTCTAACTTAACAATTAATCAGAAAAAGCAGATGTTTGTTAGAGCAGGCAGGAGACTGACAAATAGTAACAACAAAATCAGAGAATTAGCGCAATAACTCGGCTTTGCCGAAAAAGGTATATAAATGAAAGATATAATTCTTATTGGTCCTGTTGCGGTTGGTAAAACAACAACGGCAAAATTACTTTCGGAAAAGCTAAAGAAACCCCTTGTTTCAATGGATGATCTACGATTTGACTATTATAAAGAAATCGGATATAACGACAATCATAGAAAAGAACTGCTTGAAAAAGCTGGGATAATGGCTATATACCAATACGGAAAATTTTTTGATGCATATTCGATCGAAAGAATACTTGAGGATCATCGCGATTGTATTTTTGATTTTGGAGGCGGTAACAATGCATCTGGATTTGATTTCGAGGTCAATCTGGTTAAAAATGCTTTAAAACCATACGAAAATATTGTCCTTTTGATTCCGAGTGCTGATAAAGAAGAATCATTACAATTTATCTATAACCGTCGAAACATAGCACCAAATCAAAGACAGCTAATTGAATATTTAGTTTTCGATGACTCAAATTACATGTTGGCAAAACATACGGTTTTTGTTAAAGGCAAAACTCCTGAAGATATATGTAATGAAGTATTATCAGTTACAAATAATCTTAACGTTGCTTAGTTTTCGAGTAGAGTTCAACTTAAAAATGAATATTACAATGTGTATTTTCCCAAATTATAGATACCTTTTTTTAAAAGTATTAGCAGCTATTATAGTTCTAATTTCAGCAAGTTTTTCTCTTTTCGCACAGAATCAGAATGAAATAAGTAATTATAAAGTATATTTTGCAGAAGGTGATTTTAATAATAAGAATATTCTAGTAATTAGAAAATTTGAGCAATCAGGAAAACAATTCTACGTAGGAGTCGACCCTGATAATATTGAAACACAAATTATACCATCGAACCAGATTTTAGTTGTTGCATTAAGCTGGCAACAAATACTCAGTAACTATTACAATACTGCGTATATAAGAGCGATACAGACAGCAAAAAAACAATCGTTATCATTGCAGAACTCAGGGATTGTTCATGGTTTTCCAAAAGAAAAGGGAGTAACTTTAACAATAGACCTTTGTCCTTCAAACAAACCTTTGGATCGAATTATTTTTACATCGTTGATCTCTGAATTTCAAAAAATAGAGAAGCCAGTTCCAATAGCATTATCCATTACTGGCAGATTTATGCTCACCCATGCAGAGGACTTATCTTGGCTCAAGGATTTAATAGACTCCGCTGAAATCTCGGTTACATGGATTAATCATACCTACAACCATCATTTTAACCCTAAAACACCGCTAAACCAAAATTTCTTATTAGAACCGAATACAGATCTTAACTTTGAGATACTCGAAACCGAAAAAGCATTACTACAACATGGATTTCTTGCTTCAGTTTTTTTTCGTTTTCCGGGATTAATATCTGATAATATCATTATGGATAAAGTGGTTGAATTTGGTTTAATACCAATAGGAAGCGATGCTTGGCTTGCTAAAGGACAAGCAATTCATTCTGGCAGTATTGTTTTAATTCATGGTAATGGAAATGAACCATTGGGCATAAAGGATTTTATAAGATTATTGCAAACTGAAAAATCATCAGTGATGAAAAAAGAGTGGCTCTTATATGATTTAAGGGAGAGTTTAGAGAATGAATTTCATGAGTAGCTGTTTATTATATTAAATTGATGACAAACTCACATGAAGCCTGCTAAAGAGAAAAAAGTTCAAAACAACCTAAATTAAATATTAAAACTTATGAAAGCGGTAGTTTACAAATCAGATTTCGACATAAATAAGTATGACTTGAATGATTTTGCTGATTTAATGAATCAGAAAATTATTATTGCTTTTAATGTTAAGCCTGCTCAATTTAGAGCAATTCATACCAAACTGATGCATAATATTGCTGAATATGAATATGTTCAAGAATTTTTCACTGATCCGAGGATCGATTATTTATACTATTACAGACCTGTTGAGTTTGATAAAACCAAAGTGAAGACCTTATTAATGAAGGCGCTAAATAAAAGCTAGCGCACAATATTTGGCCAAAATATTGGTATTGATGCGCAGACATATAAGTTTTTAGCACTTTAGTTTTTTTTGCAATTTGGAATTGAGTGGTTGTTGCTAGCTCTGCTAAACGTAGTTTATTACTATCAATGCGAATTAACAGTTAAATAATTGTTGATAAAAAATGACACAACATGCTGTATGACAGCTAAATAGTGTCATATATATTTTGTTATAAACCTGATAATCAGTATCTTAATGGATTAATCCCACTTAATCCCATAAGCATGATTCCCAGGCATAAATCAGAAGCATTAATCTTTATCTATCTGTATATCTGCAATATATACGACAGCGATCTTAAATATCACTGCGAGCGGTTCTCTAATAACAAGAACCCTCAATTCTCCGATCAAGAAATATTGACCATTTACCTCTTCGCCATGGCATACGAGCAAAAGTTCAAAGTTAAACATATTCATGGGTACGCCAAGGATTACCTATTGAGCTGGTTTCCTGGGCTACCCAGCTACGTGTGCTTCTGCAAGCGGCTGAACCGCATGAACGGTGCGCTCAGCGCGTTCACCTCATACCTAATCGCTTTACTCCCGAAGGATGGAGCGGATCTAAGCACAAGCGTCCTTGACTCTATGCCCATTATCACCTGCTCCGGCAAGCGAACGGCGAAGGTCGCCAGAGAGATAACGGATAAAACCTACTGCGCGACCAAGGGTATCTGGTACTTCGGGCTAAAAATACACCTGCTTGGCTTTCATCGGCCCAAGAGGCTCCCTCTTCCGGAGGCGCTTGTCATCACCGAGGCCTCCGAGAATGACCTCAACGTATTCAAGCAGAACTGGGGCTATATCGGCAACCGTAACTTTTTCGGCGATAAGATTTACCACGATCAACCATTTTTTGACCTGCTCGCAGGGAGCCAGAACGCTGTCATGTATACGCCTGTTAAAGGGGTAAAAGGGCAGGTGGAATGCATCAAGCAATTTGACCTGTCGGCTAACGAGCTATTCTCTGCTGCCGTGTCAAGAATAAGGCAGCCCATTGAATCGGCATTCAACTGGCTTCAGGTTCATACTGAAATTCAAAGAGCGTCACTTGTTCGTTCTACTAACGGCTTGCTCGTTCATGTGTTCGGCAGATTAGCCGTAGCCTTTTTCTGTTTTTTCAACTGTTAATTCGCATAATAAATTAAAGAGTTCGGCAGTTGCCTAGCCACCTACAGCTAGGCATCGCCGTTGGGCTTCAAAAGCAGGTTGTCTCTGCATTCATTGTAGGTAAAGGCAAAAGATTAACTTGGTAAATCAGGCAAAAGCCTGAACCGAACAAGGAACATTCAATTGAAAGCAACTATGATAGAATATAACTTTATCTCATTCATTCTGCTATTAATACCCTATAAAAACTACCAAATTCAATTATCTTAGTCCCTGTTTTCAAAAAAACTATAAATGCCTTTCCCCCACTACCACCAACCCGATGCCATGGACTGCGGCCCAACCTGTTTAAGGATTGCGGCTCGCTTTTACGGCAAACACTATAACTTACAAACCCTCAGGGAGCGCTGCTATATCACCCGTGAGGGGGTTAGCATGCTGGGCATTAGCCGTGCTGCTGAAAGCATAGGTTTTCGGAGCATGGGGGTCAAAATCACCTTTGAGCAGTTGCTAACCGAGGCACCACTACCAGCCATTGTTCACTGGAATCAGAGCCATTTCGTGGTTGTCTATAAAATTACTGGGAAGAAAGGTAAAGAGTTTATACATGTATCAGATCCTGGTGGAGGGCTAGTGAGTTTTCCTCGCGAGGAGTTTATCAGGTGCTGGGCATCAACAGTTGAGGAGGGAGCAAAACAGGGTGTTGCCCTGTTACTCGAAACCACTCCCGATTTTTACGCTGCTCACGACGAAAAACCTGATAAGAAGACTTTCCGTTTCCTGTTCAGCTACCTCCGCCCTTACCGCAAGCTGATTATTCAATTGCTACTCGGCTTGGTACTAGGCAGTTTGTTGCAACTTATATTTCCATTCCTCACCCAGAGCTTGGTCGATAAGGGAATCGGGAACCGTAATATCAGCTTTATCTATCTTGTGCTAATAGCCCAACTTGTACTAACGCTTAGCCGTGTTTCGGTTGAGTTCATACGAGGTTGGATACTACTGCATCTTGGAACTCGAATTAACATTTCGCTTATCTCTGATTTCCTGATTAAACTAATGCGCCTGCCCATGGGTTTCTTCGATTCCAAAATGGTAGGCGATTTAATTCAACGCATTGGTGATAATAAGCGAATCGAAAGTTTTCTGACCAGTACAACGCTAAATGTTATGTTTTCGTTGGTTAACCTGATAATTTTTGGAGCTGTACTCCTTTTCTATAATGTTACCATTTTCTCTATATTCCTAGCAGGAAGCACAATTTACACCCTTTGGGTTTGGCTATTTATGAAACGGCGCGAGGAGCTCGACTATCGTCGATTTGCACAGATGGCAGCCAACCAAAGCAATGTAATTCAGCTTATTCAGGGAATGCAGGAGATTAAGCTGAATGGCTGCGAGCAGCAAAAACGCTGGGAGTGGGAGCGTATTCAGGCTAAACTTTTCAAGGTAAGCCTAAAGGGTCTTGCGCTAAGCCAATACCAGCAAAGCGGAGCAATACTAATCAACGAGGTAAAAAACATTTTCATTACAATTGTTGCTGCCAAAAGCGTGGTTGATGGCAGTATGACCCTAGGTATGATGCTGGCTGCACAATACATTCTAGGGCAGCTGAATAGCCCAATTGAACAGCTTATTTCGTTCTTTAACCTTACGCAGGATGCAAAAATAAGTCTTGAGCGACTCGGTGAGATCCATCTTCGAAACGATGAGGAAGATTCCGAAAATACTGGAATCGTTGATATTCCAGAAAACAGAAGCATTGAACTGTGCAATCTCGGATTTCGTTACGATGAACCAGAATCGGATCTGGTTTTAAATGATATCAATATCACCATTGAATCGGGCAAGCAGACCGCTATTGTTGGCACATCGGGTAGTGGAAAAACCACTCTGGTAAAACTTTTACTTGGGTTTTACCCTCCGGTTAAAGGCGATATTCGGATTGGGGAGAGTAACCTCAACGCATTTAGCATTAGCCGATGGCGTGAACAGTGCGGCGTGGTAATGCAGGATGGATTCATCTTCTCCGATACTATTGCGAATAATATTGCCCCGGGTATTGACAGAGTTGATAAACTTCGTTTGTTAAATGCCACAACGGTTGCAAATATTGCTGAATTTATCGATTCGCTCCCTCTTGGCTACAACACAAAAATTGGAAGCGAAGGCCATGGGTTAAGTCAAGGGCAAAAACAAAGAATACTAATAGCTCGTGCCGTTTACAAAAATCCAAAATTTATATTTTTAGATGAAGCAACCAACGCTTTGGATGCTAATAATGAGAAAGTAATTCTTGAAAATTTACAGGAGTTTTTTAAAGGTCGAACGGTAGTGGTTATTGCCCATCGTTTAAGCACAGTTAAAAATGCTGATAAGATTATTGTGCTGGAGAAAGGACGTGTAGTTGAAGAGGGAACTCATAAAGAGCTGAGCGAGCTAAAGGGAGCGTATTATACACTAGTAAAGAATCAATTGGAGCTGTAAAGATAGACCGCCGATGACGCAGATAAAACGGATAATCGCAGATTAAATATGGTAGAACTATTACATAAAGAACTCTCCGATAAAATAATTGGAGCATATTATAATGTTTATAACACGTTAGGTTTTGGGTTTTTAGAAAAAGTATATGAGAACGCTTTTGCTGTTGAACTTAAATCAATGAATATTATCTTTTATTTGCAGAAACCGATTGAGGTTTACTATAAATCAGAAAAGGTTGGCAACTATTTAGCTGATATTATGGTTGAGGACAAAATAATCATCGAACTTAAAGCTGCAGAAAATCTATGTCTAGAGCACGAATATCAACTTTTGAACTATCTTAAAGCAACAAATATTGAAGTTGGCTTTTTATTTAACTTTGGAAAGAAACCCCAATTTAAACGATTAGTCTTTGATAACAGTAGAAAAAACCTGCGATAATCGGCATAAAACTGCGTCATCCGCGGTCTAAAAAATATGGAAGCAAACGATAAAGCATCTAAAATAAACCTCCGGTCAGAGGAGATAACCGAGATTCTAGGAGTTCCACCAAAATGGATTCTTCAGTGGGGAATTAGCATTATATTTATTGTAATTGCGACAATATTTATAGGAAGTGCACTTTTCAAGTACCCCGATATTGTAGTTGCACCTGCGGTAATAACAAGCGAAAATCCCCCTTCGATAATTATCTCAAAAGCAAATGGAAAAATAACCGATATTCTTTTTTCAGATGGTTCGTTAGTAAAAAAAGGTGACACGATTGCTGTAATTGAGAACCCTGCCAAGCTTAAAGATATTTTAACCCTCTCAAGAATAGTTCAAAAATATAATCCACAAGGCAAATCAAAGGACTCAATATTAAATATTAAATATCTCGACAACCTAAAACTTGGTGAAATACAAAACCCATTTAACTCATTTTCTAAAGCATACTTTGAACTACAGCTGTTTCAGAAACAAGATTACCACAAGCAGAAAATAAGAGCGATTGAATCTGAAATAAAGCAGTATAATCAGTACTATAATCGATTGTGGTCACAGCGAAATCTTACAGTTAAGGATCTTGTGCTTAGTCAGAAACAATTTGCAAGAGATTCTCAACTCTTTAAATCGAATGTAATTTCGGCACTTGATTATGAACGTTCGCAAGCAGCGCTTCTTATAAAACGTCAATCGTTAGAAAGCGCAAGTCTAAACCTCTCTAGCACGAACATCACTATTGAGAAACTAAAACAAAGCATTCTTGATACAAAACTTGAGCAAGAAAGTCAAAATAAAAAATTAGTTGAAGATCTAACAAATAGCTACAACCAATTGGTAAGCTCACTTTCGTCTTGGGAGAAATCTTATCTACTAATTGCCCCAGCATCAGGAAAATTAACCTACATGGGTGTATGGAGTAACCTACAAGAGGTAAAATCGGGCGATCGGCTATTTACAATAAACCCCGAAAATAGGGGTGCGATTTTCGCACAGCTAACATTGCCATTTGAAGGTGCAGGAAAGGTGAAACAAGGACAACGGGTTCACATTAAACTCAATGGTTACCCCTATATGGAATTCGGAATGATTGAAGGCGTCGTACAATCGATTTCAAGTGGTTCATTGGAAAATGGTTACCCAGCTATTGTCTCGCTACAAAATGGGGTCACTACTAGTTATGGGGAAATCTTAACGCTAGATAGAGATCTTAATGGTGTTGCAGAAGTAACAACTGAAGAAATGACACTACTAAAACGACTACTGAATCCGCTTAAACATATATTTAAAAACAAGGTCAATCGATAAATAATTCTTGAAATTATGCGTTTACCAATATCGAACATCAACTCCAATTCTATCTACTTTCAATTATTACATTTCAAATTCCAATTACTTATTTTTTATTAATCATTACAACTTCATCCTATTTTGTCAGTCATAAATACATGGCACGATATTTATCGAGTCAGGTATTAGTTTACTCAATCAGAAACTAAAGGGTTTTTGAGTAGAGGTGAAATCATGTTAAACGATACATGAATCAAAAAATAATTACCTTTGTCAACTTAATTGAAGAAATCTATTTAATGGTGAAAAAATGCGAAGCATCACAAGTTGAACCTTTGGTTAACTGCATTGTTGATGCTATATTGGATAAAAAAGGGAAAGAGGTTACATCGATTGAAATCGGGAAGTTGCCAAACTCCATCTGTGATTATTTCATTATCTGTCATGCCGATTCAACAACACAAGTTCATGCCATTGCCGAAAACATCGAGATCAAAGTACAAGAAACGCTAAGCGAAAAAGTATGGAAATCGGCAGGATATGATAATTCAATTTGGGTTGTACTCGACTTTGTTAATGTTGTTGTTCATGTATTCCAAACCGAGTGGAGAGACTTCTACAAAATTGAAAAACTTTGGGCTGATGCTCCAATAAAAAAGCATTCCGATGAACCTGAACTCGCAGTAAAAAAAACATCAGCAAGATCAAAAAAGATAAAAATATAATATCGTTAACTAGAATTAATCGTGATTACAAAATATTATGGCCGAAAAAGAAACAAAACAAGAAAAAAGTAAAGACAAAAACGATTCAATTTTTGGTGGTGAAGGAGGATTGAAGAAAGCACCTAAATTCAACGTTTACTGGGTATATATCGTCATTATTGCTGGCATTATTCTTCTAAATTTTCACTATGGTGGTCGAAGTGCAATCGAGAGAAGCTGGCAGGATGTCAAAACTCAAATGATTGCGAATGGTGATGTTGAGAAATTAAGAGTAGTAAAAAATAAAGGTAAAGTTGAAGTCTTTATTAAGCAAGCAAGTCTTAGCAAATATGAAGACAAACTGGGAAAAGGTGTTACTGCAGTACCTAAGGCAGGGCCTCACTTCTTTTTCACAATAGGCTCTTTAGAAAATTTCGAAAAACAGTTTGAAGAGATTCAAACAAAATATCCTGAAGAGATTAAAATTAAGTATGAAGACGAAACAAGCTTCACCGATTTATTTGGCTGGCTTTTTCTTCCCCTTCTGCTCGTTGGTGTCTGGATCTTTATCTTCCGAAGGATGAGCAAAGGCGGTGGCGGTGGACCCGGCAATATCTTTAACGTAGGGAAATCAAAGGCTCAGCTATTCGATAAAGAATCAACCTCTAAAATTGATTTCAAAGATGTTGCTGGTCTCGAAGAGGCTAAAGTTGAAGTCATGGAAATTGTTGACTTCCTTAAAAATTCAAAAAAATATACCGACCTAGGCGGAAAAATCCCAAAAGGTGCGCTCCTTGTTGGCCCTCCGGGCACAGGTAAAACCCTGCTTGCAAAAGCAGTGGCAGGTGAAGCAAATGTTCCATTCTTTAGCATGTCGGGTTCCGATTTTGTTGAGATGTTTGTTGGCGTTGGTGCATCACGCGTTCGCGATTTATTTAAACAAGCAAAGGAAAAAGCTCCATGTATCATTTTCATTGATGAGATTGATGCCATTGGACGCGCAAGAGGTAAGAATGCTAATTTTGGTGGTAACGATGAGCGTGAGAACACGCTAAATCAGCTTCTCACCGAGATGGATGGGTTTGGCTCTAATCAAGGCGTAATCATTCTTGCTGCAACTAACCGTGCTGATATCCTCGACAGAGCGCTGCTTCGTGCTGGTCGTTTTGACAGACAAATACATGTTGAACTTCCTGACAGTAAAGAAAGACTCGAAATATTTAAAGTTCATCTTCGTCCTCTAAAACTAGAAGAAGGTTTAGATATCACGTTCCTTGCAAAGCAAACCCCTGGTTTCTCAGGTGCCGACATTGCAAATGTTTGTAACGAATCAGCCTTAATTGCTGCTCGTAAAAACAAGGTTACAGTAGAAAAACAGGACTTCTTAGATGCTATTGATAGAATTATCGGCGGACTTGAAAAGAAAAATAAAATCATCTCGTTGGATGAGAAGAAAACCATTGCATATCATGAGGCGGGACACGCAACCGTTAGCTGGTTACTTGAACATGCCAATCCGCTTTTAAAAGTTTCAATTATCCCTCGCGGTCGTTCTCTCGGTGCAGCTTGGTATCTGCCAGAAGAGAGGCAAATAACAACAACCGAACAGCTATTCGATGAGATGTGCTCCGCCCTTGGTGGAAGAGCCTCAGAGGAGGTAACATTCAATAAGATATCTACCGGTGCACTTAACGATCTTGAAAAAGTGTCGAAGCAAGCTTACGCCATGATTGCCTACTTTGGCATGGGCAAAACAACTGGAAACGTTAGCTTCTACGATTCATCGGGGCAATCAGAATTCTCGTTCGGCAAACCTTACAGCGAAAAAACTGCTGAATCGATTGACAAAGAAGTTAAAGAGCTAATCGATAGCGCATATAATCACGCCAAAAATGTTCTTATGGAGAACAAGGAGGGATTAACCAAATTAGCAGAGCTATTGCTTGAGCGTGAAGTAATTTTTAGCGAAGATCTTGTTACCATTTTTGGCCCCCGTAAATCAATTAGCCGCGAAGAAGAGTTTGAGAAAGAAATTCTTCTGGCACAAAAAGAACAAAACGGGAAAACAGAGGAAATAGAAACCAAATAGTATGGAAGATAATTGGGTTTCCGTATATACAACAGAGCATGCTTGGCAAGCAGAAATTGCAAAGCAAATTCTTTCCGAAAATGGAATAGAATCGGTTGTTATAAACAAAAGAGATTCATCATTACTAGCATTTGGAGAGGTTAAGGTTTATGTTTCGAACGATGACTCCGAAAAAAGTAAAGAACTATTAAAACCATTAAACATTGAATAATTTTCTGTTACGAACTATCAGCGGAATCCTATTTGTTATAAGTTTAATTGGTTCGCTTATAATAGGAGAATATACCTTCATGATTGTTTTTGGAGGTATCATGGTGATATCGATGTATGAATTTTATAATCTTACCCTTAAAGCAAGAGTAAAACCCCAAATTTTTCTTGGGATATTAATAGGTTTTGCATTTTTCATAGGTTCGTTTCTCTACAATTCAGGTAAAATTGAGGGGTTGTTCTTCGTAGGATTTATTCCAATAATCATCAGTGTTTTCATATTTGAGTTGTACCGTAATCACCGTAGACCTTTTCATAATATTGCGTATACATATCTAGGCATATTTTACATTGCCGTGCCTATTTCACTATTCAATTTCTTTGTTTTCAAATCAACATCGATAGACTATACTTATTCCTACGATATTCTTCTTAGTTACTTTCTACTTATATGGGCGAATGACACAGGAGCCTATCTTTTTGGCGTAAGCATTGGAAAGCACAAGATATTCCCAAGAATTTCACCTAAAAAATCGTGGGAAGGATTTTTCGGAGGATTAATTTTTACAACAATTTTTGCTTGGGCTATTTCTCTTTACTTTCATAATATTACCTTTGCGCACTGGTTAACGATTGGATTAATAAGCGCAATCATTGGTGTTTTCGGCGATTTAGTGGAATCGATGTTCAAAAGAAGTCTCGATGTTAAGGATTCGGGTAAATTCCTCCCAGGTCATGGAGGGATTTTAGATAGATTCGATTCTGTTTACCTATCGGCACCCATAGTTTACGCTTACCTAAAAATAATGATGTTAGTTTAACGAATAAAATTCTATGAGAGTTCACAAAGAGGGGTACACCATTATTACAATTGCATTCTTTTTACTTCTTGCAATCGATTTGATTTGCTATTTCGCATTTGGTAAACTTGGCCTTTATATCATGCTTGCACCGACGTTATTCGGTTTAATATTTGTTCTCCGATTTTTTAGAATCCCGAAAAGAAACCCTGAGCTAAAGATCAATAGTATTTACTCACCTGCCGATGGTGTTGTTGTTGCCATCGAAGAGGTTGAAGAGAACGAGTTCCTTAATGCGAGGTGTATTCAGGTTTCGGTTTTCATGTCGGTTTGGAATGTTCATATCAACTGGTTTCCGTTCAGCGGAACTGTTAAATACTTCAAATATCACCCAGGTAATTTCTATTTAGCTTGGCATCCAAAATCTTCAACACATAACGAACGCACATCCATTGCCGTTGAACGTAATGATGGCATGACCGTTATGATGCGTCAAATAGCTGGCTTTGTTGCACGACGTATTATTTGCTATGCAAAAGAAAGAAATGCTGTTACTCAAAGCCAACAGATGGGTTTCATTAAATTCGGTTCAAGAGTAGACCTATTCTTACCACTTGATTCTGAAATCAAGGTGCAACTAAACCAAAAGGTTGTAGGTAT
Source organism: Bacteroidales bacterium (assembly GCA_025361485.1). Lineage (GTDB taxonomy): Bacteria > Bacteroidota > Bacteroidia > Bacteroidales > Tenuifilaceae > UBA8529. Next base: position 18,834 of record JANYLA010000069.1, on the reverse strand, counting down.
TCAAACTATTATTGCTGAGATAAAGGAAAGAGTATAAGTTAGTCGAAATAGGACGAAAACACAATTTTTTTAAGAACTCCTTTTGAATCGAAAGTAAAAGTAAACTTTCGCATTAACTCTTTGTTGTACAACTCAACAGAGTCTTTACGATTATCCTCTAAATTGTTAAATGATTTAAAAAACAATTCCCTTTTCATTCCGGGTACAACTCCATTTACCAATGGGAACTTATTGTCAGCTATTTTCCCTCCAATCATCATCTCACGATTAAAGTAGGTTTTATAAATAAAAATATTCGACTTGCGTGAGCAAAACTGAAAGATTGTATCAACTTTTTGGGCATCGTGAATGTTTCTTCGAACAGCCCTTTTCAGCTTGACACCATTTACGAAATGCTTTTTGAATGATGCTATCGTTTCGCTTACACCAAATGGTTGATTCAAAAAAACGTCACAGGATAACGGCTGAATTGATCTACTAACCACTTCCTTGGTAGTTTTGCATGCAGCAACAGCAAAAACAAATAGGCATATTACGACAAATCTTCGCATTTACTTATGTATTAGGGAATAGCGAATTTAACCTATTTTGATTTAGGAACAATCCTATTAGCCAAAAATCTATCAATTAAAGGAAAAAAAGCATCACCCCGCCAACGGTAATTAGGGCACCGATAATCTCTTTGGAATTAAATTTCTCCTTAAAAATTAGAATAGCCGGTGCAATTATAACTACTGGCACAATTGACATTATGGCAGACGCCACACCTGTAGACGTGTATTTTATTGCAAGCAGCGAGAATGTAACACCTAGAAATGGTCCAAAAACTGCACCGAGGGTAATTCTTTTCATCGCTGTTGGGTTTTTTACTGCATTTATCAAAAAGTTCCACCTATTCGAAAAAAGAAACATCAATGCAAAACCTGCAATTCCGGTAATAACTCTAATATGAACGGCAGAAATAACATTATAGTCCTGCATTCCGATCTTACTTAATACCAATCCTCCTGCTTGCCCAACGGCGCCACCAAAAGCGAGTAGAAGTCCGGTTAACGGATAGTTGAGTTTAACCTTTTTCTGTGTCGATTCTGAATCCTCATTATCGGGGTCGATTTCCCTTTTAAGAATAACCAAGGCAATTCCAGCAAAGGTTAGTAACATTCCGATGCCTTGCTTAATATTAAGGCTTTCATCTAAAGCAATCCAGCTAATTAGCGCGGCAATGGGAGGCGCAAGCGCCATTATCAGCATTGATATTCTTGCACTAATAATCTCATAAGACCGGAAAAGAAAAAAATCACCGAGCACAAAGCCAACTAATCCAGATAGCGAAAGCCATAACCATTGAAAGCCTGTTGCATCAAGAGGTAAAAAAAGACCACGAGTTATCCATGAATAAATACCAAGAAAGACAAATGCCATGCATAGTCTTATCATATTAACAGAAAGAGAGCCAACCTTTCTACTCGCTTTCTCAAAAGCTAAAGCAGTGATTGTCCAAAAAACGGCAGTTAATAATGCTGCATACTCGCCAAGATGGTTGCTAAACATACGATCTTTATTAAACGAACATTAGAGTTCAAAAATGGTAACAAGTTTAGCTGGTAACAAAAAATAAAGAGCGTTGTTAAATCAGTGAGACTATAATTTTGAGAAGCAAAATTATTTAGTCGAACTGATCCTGAGCTTGTCGAAGGATCATATGGGTTATATTCCCCGCCACTTGTGGCGAATATAAAATAAGCTTCATGAAGATACCTCGTCCGCTTGCGGCGAGGAGCTTCATTTCAATTTTGAAAATTAGCAGATTTGAAGTAGGTTTGAGAAAAATAGGCTAAAATGAATACGCTCGCAAAATATATTACCATTGGTGCAATTGTAGCCATTGTTGGTTTTTTACTTTGGTATTTCTCCTCTATAATCGTTTATATCCTAATATCCGCAGTTCTTTCGCTAATGGGAAAGCCAATCGTTGATCTAATCTCTAAAATCAGAATCAAAAACTGGCATCCTCCAAAAGCATTGGGCGCAGCGATTGCATTAATAGTGATTTGGATACTGTTTTACTCCTTTTTCAGATTGATGATTCCGTTGGTTATAAACCAGGCTAACGAACTGGGTACGGTGAACATAAATGAAATGGTGAATAACTTCTCCCAACCTATTGCCGATTTCGAAAGATTCGTTCGCGAATACATTCCCTCCTCTAGCAATTTCTCAGTAAAGGAATTCTTATCGGATAAACTTACTCATGTATTCAGTTCATCGCTGATTTCGGATCTTTTTAGTTCAACGGCTAATATTCTAATGAACTTATTTATTGCTGCTTTTTCTATCTCTTTTATCACCTTCTTTTTTCTGAAAGAGGATAAACTCTTCTTCGAAGGATTTATGATGCTATTCCCTGAAAAATATGAACAGCAAATAGAACATGCTTTAACAAGTATAAACCAACTATTAAGAAGATATTTTATTGGAATAATTATTCAGAGTTTCTGTATAATGGTTCTCGACACCATTGGATTAATGATTGTAGGAATTAAATTCGACACTGCAATAGTGATTGGGCTCGTAGCCGGAATATTAAACGTTATTCCCTACGTAGGTCCTTTAACTGGAGCAATAATGGGTGTACTGATTGGTATTGCAACCAATCTTCAGCTCGACTTCACCACCCAATTAATTCCAATGATAGGTTACATACTTCTTGTTTTTATAACCACACGTATTATCGATGACGTTTTATTCCAACCCTTAATTTATTCGAGCAGCGTTAGCGCCCATCCCCTTGAAGTTTTTATTGTAATACTTATTGCAGGGAGCATTGCAGGAATTCTTGGAATGTTGCTTGCTATTCCAACATACACCGTAATAAGGGTATTTGCCAAGGAATTTTTTAACAAATTCAGGGTTGTTGAGAAATTAACCCGTAAAATTTAAAATCATTTTAATCGCTTTTACTATATTTACGCAACTAAATGCCAAAAAATGCAAAAGGCCGGACACCTTAGGATTACTTTTCTGGTTTTAACTTTTTGCTTAGTGATAAGCAACGGACTACTTGCCCAAACGGCTAGGGATACCATGGGGTTTACATGGAAACTCCTTGAGGTTGTAGATCCTTCATCAACAGCAAAAGTTCAATTTACACCAGTAGTGCCTAAGCCTGCAACATTCACAGGATGGGATTTTGGAGATGGAAACACTAATCTGATAGATTCAATTGCAATTAATACATACACAACCATAAACACCTTTGATGTTGATTATAACTTCAAACTTGGAACGAATGATTCAACCATTACTCGAAGTGTTATAGCTAATTCAGCATCGTTCTCGGCTCGCTTAGATTCAAATACAAATGTTACCTATGTCCGCATCCTTAGAAGTGACTTTAGGTTTCCTATTAACGATGTTTTAACTCAAGGAGCGATGCGGTTTGAATGGACAATCGATGGCAATGTATTAACAGGAGTTAGCTATTCAAATGCAATTAATGGTCAGTATCCAAACATCCGTTATGCCTTTGAAACAAGTGGTATTCATAATGTAATCCTAAAAGCATGGAATACTGCAGATCCAGCTAAATTTACCACATATTCTCGCTCAATTAATATCCTTCCCGACTTTACAACAAAAGTTAAGTTCCAAAATTTACCAAATGTATTTACCCCCAATGGTGATGGACAAAATGATAATTTTATTGTTCCAACAAGCGGTACATCAGAACTAGTATTTAAAGTATTTACAAGAACCGGGGTTTTGATATATCAGAACAAGGGTTACTTTATTAATTGGGATGGGAAAAATGATAATGGCAAGGATGTTCCTGAAGGCATTTACTATTACATAATAGAAGATTTAGATAAACAGTACGAAAGCGCTAAGGGCTTTGTATATATCTATAGGGGCTAATAGAAAAACCTATCATTTCACCTCATTCTCTGTTAATGTTATTATTCTTATAGTTCCTTTCAAACCATTCCCTTAAGAATAAGTCTAATCGAAAAACACTATTCTTTATGAGCAGAATCTATTTAATATTAATTGGCACACTCCTAATCGTGAACAGCTCGAAAGCCCAGAATGGAAGCATAAATAGCGCCGAGCTAAGTCAAATTCGCAAGGCATACAATAAAAACGATGCTGCAACCAAAGCTATTACCAATGCATTGACAAATAGCGACATTAAAACGCTAGTAGTAAACCGTGAAAACATTGGTAAAACCGACCACTATTTTAAGTATAAAATTAAAACAGGAAATATTACCGATCAAAAAGGTTCAGGAAGATGCTGGATGTTCACCAGCTTAAACACATTCCGTTCAAAGGTGGCCGATAAGCTCAGCATGAGTAGTTTTGAATTCTCTGAAAGCTACCTCTACTTCTGGGATATCCTCGAAAAATCGAATCTATTCCTTGAGAATGTCATTGCAACTGCTGCAAAACCATGGGACGATCGCTATGTTGAATGGTATTTCAAAGCACCTGTTGACGATGGCGGTATGTGGAGTTCATATATCAACATAGTTGAAAAATACGGGGTTGTGCCAAAAAGTGTAATGCCTGAAAGCAACAGCAGCTCTAGCACATCGCAAATGCTAAGAATGGTAAATCGAAAAATTCGTGAACAAGGTTATTTACTTAGAGAATTAGCCCTAGACAAAAAGGTAAAAACCGATGAAATTAAAAAAGAAAAGGTTAAAATGCTGGGCGAAATTTACCGGATGCTTTGCCTAAATCTTGGTGAGCCACCAACTGAATTCTCTTGGCGATACAAGGATAAAAATGATAAAATAAGCGATTTTAAAAAGTACACCCCCACATCATTTCTTAATGAGGTGCTTCCTAACACCAACTATAACGATTATGTGATGATTATGAATAATCCATCACGACCATACTACCAGTACTTTGAAGTAGAGAATTACAGAAATACGTTGGAAGGCGTTAACTGGAAGTATATTAATTTGCCAAATGATGTAATTAAGCAGCTATGCATGGCCTCAATAAAAGCCGATGAACCTTTATACGCATCGTGCGATGTTGGCCAGCAACTCGACAGCAAAGAAGGATTGCTTTCGCTTGATAATTACGATTACGAATCGTTATACGGAATGAAATTTGGCATGGATAAAAAAGCTAGGATTCTTACCCGCGAAAGCGGCTCATCCCATGGAATGGCACTTATTGCCTTTGATGTTGACCAAAATGAAAACCCTGTAAAATGGCAATTTGAGAACAGCTGGGGCAGTACTAGCGGACAGAACGGATACCTAACCTTTACCGATGAATGGTTTAATGAGTATATGTTCAGGTTTGTAATTCAGAAGAAATTTTTAACTCCAGAAGTGCTTAAGGTTCTTGACCTGAAACCGACAATGACCCCGCCTTGGGATCCAATGTTCTAAAAAATGATTAAACAAGAATCCCCGAAAATAATTTTTCGGGGATTCTTGTTATTCTGAGATTTAAAGCTAAAACTCTCCAAGTCTTCGCCTCAACTCTTTCCCCTTCTCCTCAAAACCTGATTTACCGAGAAGTGCAAACATATTCTTTTTATACTCCTCAACTCCAGGTTGATCGAATGGATTCACATTTAGGGTATAACCGCTTAGAGCACATGCTCGTTCGAAAAAATACATGGTATAACCCATCCAGTATGGAGTTAGCTCTGGTATATTAATTTTAATGCTTGGAACTCCACCATCAATGTGCGCAAGGATTGTACCCTGCTCTGCCATTCTGTTTACTTCGGAGTAACGTTTACCCGAAAGAAAATTCAGTTGATCAAGATTTGCAGGATCGTTGGGTATTATGAGTGTTTTTAAAGGGGATTCAATGCTTAGGACTGTCTCAAAGAGAATTCGCTCGCCCTCTTGAATATACTGTCCCATTGAATGCAAGTCGGATGTAAAATCAACCCCAGCAGGGAAAATTCCTTTATTCTCCTTGCCCTCACTTTCTCCATAAAGTTGCTTCCACCATTCAGTAAGAAAATGGAGTTTTGGTGTGTAGTTCACCATTATTTCTACATTTTTTCCCTTACGATACAGGGCGTTTCGTGCTGCAGCATAAATGCAAGCAGGGTTTTCGTCGAAACGAACATCGATACCAGTATTTTTCTCTGCCTCCTTTGCCCCATTAATCAACGCCTGAATATTAAACCCAGCAATGGCAATTGGCAGCAACCCCACTGGCGTTAATACTGAATATCGTCCTCCAATATCATCAGAAATGACAAAAGTTCGGTACCCTTCTTGATCGGCAAGTTTTCTTAAAGCGCCTTTCGACTTATCGGTGATAGCAATGATGCGTTGCGCAGCCTCTACCTTTCCTACCTTATTCTCGAGATGTTGTTTTAGCAAACGAAAAGCGATCGCCGGCTCGGTTGTAGTCCCTGATTTTGAAATTACAACAATTGAATATGATTTATTATCAAGGAGTTCAAGGAGCTCTTTGTGGTAATCTTCGCAAATATTTTGCCCTGCAAATAGTACAATCGGATTCTCCTTATTGGGAAGAATAGTGGCAAAACTATTCCCCAAAGCTTCAATGGCGGCTTTTGCGCCAAGGTACGAACCTCCTATGCCAACCACGACAACAATATCGCTTTTCGATCGCAAATCGGTCGCAACCTGATTGATTGTTTCTAATTCCCCATCAGTTATTGATGAGGGTAAATTCAACCATCCAAGGAAATCGCTTCCTTTTCCTGTTTTGGACTCCAACAGCTCTTGATTACGCATCAGCTCCTCTTTGTAAGCAAAAACTTGTTTGCTACTTACAAAATCGAAGATATTGCTGATATCCACAGATAGTTTAGCCATAATAAAGTTTTTATATAAGGAAACCCCTTACTTCAATTTATCGGTAAGTAGTTTCATTTCAATTGCTGGGGAAATATTTTCGTAAAGAATATTGTAAACGGCATCGCATATCGGCATTTTTACTTGATGCCTTTCGTTTATCTCTCTGATACAGATACTTGCATTATATCCCTCGGCTACCATATTCATCTCAAGCATAGCCGATTTTACTGAGTATCCTTTGCCTATCATAGTTCCAAAAGTTCTGTTTCGACTAAACTGTGAATAGCAGGTAACTAAAAGATCGCCCAAATATGCCGAGGTGCTCGTTTTACGCTTACTCGGGTAGGTTGTATCAATAAACCGTTGAATTTCTAGCTGAGCATTACTGATAAGTACAGCAAGAAAATTATCTCCATACCCTAATCCATGAGCAATTCCAGCGGCAATTGCATAAATATTTTTAAGCACTGTGCTGTACTCGGTTCCGTAAATATCTGTTCCAATAATTGTTTTAATGTAATGACGTTCAAAAAGAGCAGCAACCTCTTTTGCTTTACTCTTCTCCTTAAAAGAAAAGGTAAGGTATGATAATCTCTCCAACGAAACCTCCTCAGCATGGCTTGGGCCGCTAATAATTCCAAGCCTATCGAATGGCACGGAGTATTGCTTATAGAAATACTCGGCTATTGTTGTGTTGTCGTGAGGGACAATTCCTTTAATTGCTGAAACAATGTATTTATTATCAAACGACTCGGTAAGGGGTTCGAGCCAAGTCTTGAGGTATGCAGAAGGAACAACAAAAACTAAAATATCAGAGTTTTTGACAATCTCATTGATATCGTTACTTATCTTCAATTTTGATGTATCAAAAAGAACTGAACTTAGAAATTGTGGATTATGGTGATGTTTTTTAAGGTGATCGATAATCTCCTTTTCTCGAATATACCATCCCATTTGAGGGAGGTTTTCGTGAAGAATTTTCACAATGGCAGTTGCCCAACTCCCACTACCAATTACCGACACTCTTTTTTTGCTTTCCATTTTATCGAAAATAAAGTAACTCAAGTTAATTATTATCCCAATACATCAATTCCCTGTAAACTTCCAGTGTTGTTATGCTTGTTCCTTTGATTATAAAAATTAACGTATATCCCTCCTTTTTTTGTCTTACACTTACATTTTGATTTATCGGTTTTTGATTGCCCCTCCGATTTCACACCAACCTTCCTGTGGCAACCTGATCCATTCAAAACAACAGTAAAAATAAGGATAAGCCGTACAATTCCTTTTAAAATCTGCAATTTTTCACCTCTAAATTTAAACCCCCTCATATCAATATTTTTGGTATGGCTAAGGTAGATAATTGTTCCTAATAAATCTTCGCGGAAAGTTAAAATCAGATTAAGGCTATTTTGAATTATCCTTAAAAAAAGAATATCAGCCGTTGTCGGGGCTGATATTCTATAATAATAATTAAACCAACTTATTATTAACCAGGACTCTCATCGTTGGTTTAATTTCAACCGAACCAATTCAAACTATGAGAAAATAGATCCGGTGGTTATGATGTAAATATAGTTTTTCTCACTTCATTCTTGGGGTTCTACTTAGCAATTAATCAAAAACCATGAAAAATCTATACGCTTTTTAATGTAAATTTGCCTGAAAGATTCAGTTTAAAGATGATGGTTTGTTTAATTGGTAAATCATTAAATGAGATTAGTAAGATTGTCCTTAATCAGAGCGGACACGCTGATCATGCATTAGAAATAGCAAAATGGTTATACCGAAAAGAAACTTCAACCTTTGAAGAAATAATTACAATTCCACTGATTTTACGAAAAGCATTGGATATAAATTCTTGCATCGGCAAATACAATCCTATTCAAGTACATGAATCGGCCGATGAAACACGAAAGTATTTATTTGAGAATTATCAGAGCCAACGATTCGAAACGGTATACATGCCTAGCGCAAAAAGAAATACACTATGCATTTCAACCCAATCGGGATGCAGAATGGGCTGCAGGTTTTGCCTTACAGGCAAAATAGGCTTTAATGGGAATCTGTCTGCAAATGATATCCTAAACCAATATTTAAGCATACCTGAACGATCAAAAATAAATCGAATAGTACTAATGGGAATGGGCGAACCCTTCGACAATTTAAATGAAGTTAAAAAAGCAGTCGAGATACTTACAGCAGATTGGGGTGCTTCATTTGGAGCATCTAATATTACAATTTCAACGGTTGGACTGCATGAACCTCTAAAGTTATTTCTCGAAAACCCCTTTTGCAATCTTGCAATCAGCTTAAATAACCCCATTAGCCATGAACGTAAGGAGTTAATGCCAATTGAAAAATCAAACCCAATTGCTGAAACTGTTAATTTGTTAAGAAAGCATCCTATTAAGAAACCGCTAAGATTATCATTTGAATATGTTGCCTTGGGTGGTATTAACATTACAGAAAGACACGCCATTGCAGTTTCGGCACTGCTAAAAGGGTTAAAATGCCATTTGAATATCATACCGTGGAATAGCCATGAGGGAACATCATTCAAATCTCCTTCAGAAATAGAACTAAATGCCTTTATAAATTGTTTAAATAAAAATGGCGTTTTAACAGCTGTTCGCCAATCGAGGGGAGAAGATATTGGTGCAGCATGCGGGCAGATGGCTGGTGTAAGTGATGAATGAAAAGTGAATAATAAAAAATGAGATAATTAAACTACCGATAACTGATAACTCAAATACTATGGAATCAAATCAAGTTATAAAAGCAATACATAACCGAAAAAGCGTTCGGCATTTTAGCGATGAAAAGGTAACCAAGGAGCAAATAGAAATTCTTATAAAAGCAGGTATGGCTGCGCCATCGGCAAATAACGTTCAACCATGGGCATTCATTGGAGTTATTAATCGAGATACTTTGGATAAACTTGCCAACGGCTTGCCTTATGCAAAAATGCTTTTCAGGGCAACATCTGCAATAGTTGTGTGTGGCATCCCTTCAAAAGCAGGAACCGATAGTCCTGAAGGGTATTGGGTTCAAGATTGCTCTGCTGCTACCCAAAACATTCTGCTTGCCGCCGAAGCAATTGGATTAGGTGCCGTATGGACAGGTGTTCATCCACGCGCCGAGAGGATTAAAATCGTAAGAGACATCCTAGGTCTTCCCGAGACGGTTATCCCTCTTAACGTTATTCCTATTGGCTATCCCGATGGGATTGAAAAGCCAAAGGACAAGTTCAAAAAAGAGAATATTATGTGGGAAGGGTGGTAGGAGAAATAAGTGAAAAGCGATAAGTGAAAAGCGATAAGTGAAAAGTAAAATAAAAAACATTTGGTCATAACACTTAATAAAATTTTGCCACAGAACAAATGCCTCAATGCTTTGTTTTGAACTTGGTTTAAGTTTAGAATTCTTTAGTATTAACAAAAAAACAACTAAAATGAAAAGCAGATTATTTATTACACTCACCCTGATTCTTGCTTTAGGGTTTACCTCTTTTGCTCAAGGACTCAAAACCGAAAAGGTTAAGGTATACGGAGAATGTGGAATGTGTGAGAAGCGCATCGACAAAGCGGCCAAATCAGTTGATGGTGTTACAAAAGCTGAATGGAATAAAGAAACCAAGATGCTTGAAGTTACTTATGACCCAACAAAAACTAGTATTGAAAAGATTCAGACCGCAGTTTCTAAAGCTGGTCATGATACCGATGCAACGAAGGCTGATGACAAAACCTATTCATCGTTACCAGGATGTTGCAAGTACGAAAGACCAAAGAAGTAATTTTAGCACCAATCAGTTTATAAATAAGAAAGACATTCAAAATAAATTGAATGTCTTTCTTATTTTGTCATTATCATCTTCGAATTCTACTTTCCTTCAACCCACTTCTTAACATCCTCCATTGAAGGATTCGGCAAACCAAGTTTATTCTTCTTGTTAAATCCACAAAGATCATTGAATAATTTCCCGGCAGATAGGTTTTTAAGCGCATCGGTGGTTACATGTCCCATCTTGTTCAGAACAGGAACCCACTCCTCAGGAACACCAATTGCAGCGAAAGCAGCAGGGTCATCCTGGCGGGTTTTAACCTCGGGACGCATCTGCGGAAAGAATAGCACATCCTGTATGGATGACTGGTTGGTCATAAACATGGTTAACCTATCGATACCAATTCCCATACCCGAGCAGGTTGGCATACCATACTCCAGGGCGCGAACAAAGTCCATATCGATAAACATCGCCTCGCTATCGCCTTTTGCTGATAAGGCAAGTTGTTCTTGGAATCGATCTAACTGGTCGATTGGGTCATTCAACTCACTATAAGCATTACAAAGCTCTTTGCCGTTAACCATTAGTTCAAATCGCTCGGTTAGCTCAGGATTACTTCTATGTCGCTTGCAAAGCGGCGACATTTCGATTGGGTAATCCATTATAAATGTTGGCTGAATAAAGTTGTGCTCGCACTTCTCGCCAAAAATGGTATCAATCAGCTTGCCCTTGCCCATTGTTTCATCAATCTCGATCTTTAAATCCTTACAGATCTGACGTAGCTGATCCTCATTTTTTCCGTTGATATCAGCCCCAGTATACTCCTTAATGGCATCGGCCATGGTAACTCTTCGGAATGGGCGCTTGAAATCAATCTCCTTATCACCAACGGTAACCTTGGTTGTACCATGTAAGGCAAGTGCAACCTTTTCAATCATCTCCTCGGTGAAGTTCATCATCCAGAAATAATCCTTATAGGCAACGTAAATCTCCATTACCGTGAACTCAGGATTGTGCGTACGATCCATTCCTTCGTTACGGAAATCCTTTGCAAACTCGTAAACACCAGCAAATCCACCAACGATTAATCGTTTCAGATAAAGTTCATTGGCAATTCGAAGATAAAGTGGAATATCGAGCGCATTGTGATGTGTAATGAATGGACGAGCCGCTGCACCACCAGGAATTGGCTGCAATATAGGTGTTTCAACCTCAAGGTAACCCTTTGAGTTGAAGAATTCGCGCATGGTGTTGACAATCTTGCTACGCTTGATAAACACCTCACGAACATGAGGGTTAACAATTAAATCGACGTAACGTTGACGGTAGCGTAGCTCCGAATCGGTAACCGCATCGAATAGCTGACCATCCTTTTCCTTTACAATTGGCAGCGGACGGATAGATTTTGAAAGTAAGGTTAGCTCCTGAACATGAATCGACTCCTCGCCCATCTGAGTACGAAACACAAATCCGGTCACCCCAACGATATCGCCAATATCAAGAAGCTTTTTAAATACTGTATTGTATAATGTTTTATCCTCACCCAGACAAATATCATCGCGCTTAACGTAAACCTGAATTTTACCCTTTTCGTCCTGCAATTCGAAGAATGAAGCACTACCCATGATTCGGCGTACCATAATACGACCGGCAACAGTAACCACAGCTTTCTCCTCGCACATCTTTTCAAAGTTGCCAATAATATCACCGGTTAAGTGGGTTATATGGAATTGCGCTGCAGGGTATGGGTCGATGCCCAATTTTCTAAGCTCATCGAGCGACTGACGACGTAAAATTTCCTGTTCGTTAAGTTCTAATCCGTTCATTTCAATAATAATTAAGCCGCAAATATATCAAAAGGAAAGAGAATAGTGAAAAATGGAAAGTGAAAAGAGTGGAATTTAGAAGTAAAAGGAGTCATAGAAGTCAAAGAATTGCAAGTAAGGCAAATCAATAATCAATTCAACTTTTTGTCTGACATCTGAGGTCTGATGTCTAAAAATTTCTGGAGGCATTTTTTAACCCCTTTAAAATCGTAATGTATTCTATATCTTTGGCATATTAGCAAGGTTTATTTCTAACCAATAAAATAATATCAAACATTTACGTCTTTTTATAACTCTGTTTCGTCTTATCAACAAATGCTTAAAGCGCAAAAATGGAAGTAGCTAGTGGCCATAGCAAATTGAAAGAGCTCGAGAACGTGATTACAGAATTTCAGGATCAACTTTTTAGGTTTGCCTTTTTTAGAACAGGTAGTTTTGATGATTCGCAGGATATAGTTCAAGAAGTATTTATAAAACTGTACCACGAAAATGATTCCTTAACAACAGTTATAAATATTAAACAATATCTGTACAAGAGTATATCCAATGCTTGCATTGATTATCAACGAAAACGAAAGAACTTAAAATTCATGAATTTAGAACAGGCCGTTTTGCCTACTGATATCCATGAGAAAGACGTTTCAGATAAATTGATTCAAACTGAGGAATACACTCGGCTCGAAAGGCTCCTAAACGATTTACCGAATGAACAATCAGAAGTTATTCGATTAAGGGTTTTTGACAACCTAAGCTTTGTTGAAATATCATCGATTCTTGAAATACCTGTAACAACGATTAAGTCGCGGTTCAAGTATGGGATTGACAAATTAAAAGATAAAATTACAGCATCAAAGGAGGTACATTATGGAATGCAATAAATGTAAAGAAGAAATGGTTAACCTTTTCGATTCAAATGTTGATAAGAAAGTTTTAGCCAGCGCGATTGAGCATATACAGCAATGCCCTGATTGCTTCGAGGAATATCAAAAAACCGAGGAAGTTCTTTCAATGCTAAAACCTAAGGTTCAACCCAACGTTCCATTTTCGCTAAAGCAAAACATTATTAACCAACTAAAAATGGAGGAAAAGAAAATGATTAATTTCAAATCACGCACGAAAAAGATACTAGCACTAGCAGCAGCGGTTACTATAATAATGGTTATTATTCCTTTTGTTGATACAAACAACTATTTTGCAGACAGCAATGTAAGGGCAGCCAATAAATTCATTGAGGGTTCCATCAAAGCCACCCAATCAATAAAAAGCATGGTGATAAAGTTTAAAGTACGCACTGAGCCAAACGATAACTTTTCACTTGTTGGAACCGAATACAATATGGTTGACCATACAATATACAAATCGTTTGAAGCCCCAGCAAAATGGAGAGTTGATAAGGCAAAACGCGTTGTTGTTTGTGATGGTAGTTCTCAGTATTTATGGATACCTGAATCGGAAAGGGCTTTAAAGGCTGGGTTAACAACAAATTTCATTGAAATGTTTCAAATATTCCTTGAGCCTGAAAAGATTCTAATGAAAGAGCAGGATGCATCTCAAATAAAAGGTTCCAAAATATCAATCAATGAAATTAATGGAGAGATGTTAATGACCATTACATCGAAGGCACAAGGGAATTTTGTTAACGATTATTGCAAAAACAGTTCAATTAATGAATCGGATAACCGCCGCGAATATATATTCGATAGTGAAACTAAGCTTTTAAAAAGTTTGAAGATATTCATTCTCGAGAACAACAAAGAAACCCTAATTCTCGAAACCGAGAAAATAGAATACGACGTAAAAATAGATCAATCACTTTTCGCCATTACTTTACCTGCTGGAATAAATTGGAAAGAGTTAACTCAGAACTATACTAGCGAAATATTTAAAAATATCAGCAGCAAAAGAGCAGCCGAGCTATTCTTCAATGGGCTTGCAAACAGCGACTGGAAACTTATAGAAGAGGCGGATGATTCATTCAAAAGCACATCCAAGAAAACACAAGAATTTAAGCAAGAAGCAGCAGGTTTAGTAGTTATCAGAATTGGCGAGCCTTTTAAATCAGGCGATTATGCAGGAGAATATGTTCCGTATGTAATAAAGCTTAAATCAGGAGAAGTAGTTAAACACAATCTAGCCTTACGAAATGATAATCCAAATAAAGTTTGGAGAGTTGATGGCGGAATTTAATTTTTAAGATTCAAAAATGAAAAGCACATGGTTAACTCCATGTGCTTTTTCTATTATTTTCTATCGAAGGTATCCAAGTAATGATGTTAAGAACTGTTCATTGATAGTAACCATTAATAGCTAGGTACTTTTCACATTCCAATTACCACTTTCTGCTTGTCACTAATCACAACCAGCAAAAAGATAATACTCCGAAGTTTAATAATCACTATTACGTTTCTTTGTCTCAGTTAACAATTAACCATTTTTTTTTCGTTTTTTTGTGTAAAATTATGTGGTAATGGATGGTGTTAGAAAACCCTCATGGCTTAAGATAAAACTACCTAGCGGCGAGGGTTATACAAAGGTTAGCAATATTGTTAAGAATCATAAGCTGCATACCATTTGTAGTAGTGGTATGTGTCCAAATATTGGAGAATGCTGGGGCAACGGAACCGCAACCTTTATGATATTAGGCGACATTTGCACCCGCTCATGTAAGTTTTGCGCTACAGCAACTGGAAAACCATTACCACCTGATTCACTCGAACCTTTAAACGTTGCAATGTCGGTTAAACTGATGGGGCTAAAGCATTGCGTTATCACCTCCGTTGATCGCGACGATCTTCAAGATCAGGGCGCAAATCATTGGAAAAAAACCATTGTTGAAGTTAAACAGCAAAATCCAAAAACTCGGGTTGAAGTTCTTATTCCTGATTTTAGCGGCAAATTAGATCTTCTTGATATCTTTTTGGATTCAAAACCTCATGTGGTGGGTCATAATCTTGAAACAGTTGAGCGTCTTACACCGTTGGTTCGCTCAAAGGCAAGTTACAGAACAAGCCTTAAAGTTATAGATCATATTGCAAAAACAGGGCACAACGCTAAGTCAGGGATAATGCTAGGGTTGGGAGAGACTAAAGAGGAAGTACTACAAACCCTTGACGATTTAATTGCGGTTGGCTGTAAATATATCACCATTGGGCAATACCTTCAACCCCGTAATGGGAATTTGAAAGTTGATCGCTATGTAGAACCCAACGAGTTTGAGCTTTATAAGAAAGCGGCTATTGAGAAAGGGTTTCTATTTGCTGAGTCAGGGCCATTAGTGCGTTCTTCGTACCATGCCGAGCAGGCGCACCTAGAGGGTAAGTCTCAACCTTAAACAATTATTATAGTTTAATAATATATTTTCGATGTTGAAATAATGTATTGAAATGGAAAAATGGAATATTGGAAACGAAGTTCGGCAGAGCCAATACTGAATTTTCCTTAGTAGTGTTCTTCCAACATTCCAATACTTTTGTTCAGGTTGATACACATATTTAGTTTTTTAGAACACACGGTAAATAACACTCATCATATAAATGCAACAAGTAGTATTTGAAGACCTTGGATTAATAGATTACAAACAGGCTTGGGATCACCAAGAAGTGCAGTTCGAAAAGGTAATGCAGCATAAAATGACCGCAAGCGGTGACCTGCACTACCTCCTTTTCTGTGAGCATCCACATGTTTATACCCTTGGCAAGAGCGGCGAAGGGTCGAATCTACTTATCAGCAATGAAACGCTAAAACGCATCAACGCTACCTATTATCGCACTAATCGGGGTGGTGATATTACATACCATGGACCTGGACAAATTGTGGTTTACCCAATCTTCAATCTCGAAGCATTTGGTATCACCCTAAAGGAGTATGTTCATAAACTTGAGGAGATAATAATTCTTCTCCTTAAGAGTTATGGTATCAGCGCTACTCGACTCGATGGCGCAACAGGTGTATGGCTTGATGTTGGAGTACTAGGTCGTGAGCGTAAAATTTGCGCCATCGGAGTAAGAGCAAGTCGCTTTGTAACAATGCATGGGTTAGCGTTTAACATTAACACCGATTTAAACTACTTCAGTTACATCAACCCATGTGGGTTTATCGATAAAGGGGTTACATCATTGCAGGTTGAGTTAGGAAGGCAAATTGATATGGAGGAAGTAAAAACAAAACTCAACAAGCTATTTGCTAGCGAGTTCGGATTTGTTTATAAATAAAAGAGATTGCTCAACTCATAACCATTTGAGTTGAACCTAAAAAAATGTACTTTTAGAAAATGGAAAAACGGTGGATATACAAGGATAAGGGAAACCCTGACACTATCAATCATTTAGCAGATGTGCTTGGGGTTGAACGAGTTCTAGCAACGCTGTTGGTTCAGCGGGGCATATCTACTTATGAAGAGGCGAAGAAATTCTTCCGTCCGTCGCTTGAAGACCTTTACGATCCGTTCCTGATGAAGGATATGCTGGCAGCGGTGGATCGAATTGATAGAGCAATTCGAGGCAATGAGCGCATTTTGGTTTATGGCGATTATGATGTTGACGGAACTACAGCGGTTGCGCTCATCTACTCATTCTTTCAGAAAAGATATTCAAAAATTGGTTACTACATCCCCGATAGATATAGCGAGGGGTATGGCATTTCATTTAAAGGAATTGATTATGCAGCGGAAAATGGATACAGCCTAATCATTGCCCTCGACTGCGGCATTAAAGCCAACGATAAAATTTCATACGCTCAACAACGACGCATCGATTTTATAATCTGCGACCACCATCTGCCTGGCGATCAAATTCCTCAGGCTGTTGCCGTACTTGATCCAAAGCGCCTCGATTGTAAATATCCCTTCAAAGAACTTTCTGGTTGCGGAGTTGGCTTTAAATTGCTTCAAGCTTACTGCCAGAAGAATAGTACACCAATGGAGGAGTTATATCAATATCTCGATTTGGTTGCCGTTAGCATTGCCTCAGATATTGTCCCAGTTATCGATGAGAATCGGGTGTTAACTTTTTTCGGACTACAGAAATTGAACGACAACCCTTGCCGTGGACTCAAGTCAATAATCCGCCTTGCTGGTATCGAAAAACAGCAAATCGCTATTGATGATATTGTATTCCGTATTGGCCCAAGAATAAATGCCGCAGGCAGAATGGAATCGGGAAAATCGGCCGTTGACCTACTTTGTGCTAGTGATGACTTAGCAGCCTATGAAATGGGTTCTGTAATCAACTCGTGTAATAACGATCGTAAAAATGTTGATAGAACCATCACCCACGAGGCGTTGAGGATGATTGCCAACGACTCAAAAGCGCAGCATAGAAACGCCACTATACTCTTTAATCCCACATGGCATAAAGGGGTTGTGGGAATTGTTGCATCAAGATTGATTGAAACCTACTACCGTCCAACCGTGGTTTTAACCCAATCTGGAGAGATGGCAACAGGCTCGGCTCGCTCAGTACCTGGGTTCGATCTCTATCAAGCTATAGAGTCATGCGCCGATCTGCTTGAGAGTTTTGGAGGCCACATGTATGCGGCAGGTCTGACCCTTAAGGTTGAAAAGGTTCAACAATTTATGGACAGGTTTGAAGAGGCCGTTAGCAGAATGATTACCCCGGATCTTCTTACGCCTCAAATTGATATAGATGAACAGCTTTCGCTCGAAGAGATTAACGATAAATTTTTCAGGATTCTAAAGCAATTCCAACCCTTTGGGCCAGGGAACATGTCACCCGTTTTTGTTACCGAAAATGTAACCGATAATGGCGATGGCCGTTTGGTTGGCCCCGATAAAGAGCACATTAAGCTATCGCTTCTACATACCGATAAATTAAAAGCATACCCAGCAATTGCCTTTCAGCTTGCCGAACATTACCGTTCGATTCATGAAGGCAAACCTTTTGATATATGCTATACTATTACCGAAAATATTTTCAGAGGTGAAACTTCTTTGCAGATCAGGGTTAAGGATATTAAGTTCGACATGTACAAAACTGACAAGTTTGGACAACCCAGCAAGGAGAGTAGTTTTAGTTAGAAATAACCCGCAGCCTATTTAAAATATTTTTGAATCAACTCATGAAACGAGGTTTGATTTAATGGTTTTGTTATGTAATGGTTGCATCCAGCTTCAATCGCTTTTTCTTTATCCCCGGATAACGCATGGGCCGTTTGCGCAAAGATGATAACCTTTTTGTTAAATTCACGGATTCTCAGAGTTGCTTCATACCCATTCATCTCGGGCATTTTAATATCCATAAGAATTAAATCCAAATCAGGAGTAATGGACATTTATGGTGTTTTTTTTGAGACGTTTTATTCAAGTGGACATTTGTGGTGTTGTTTATTTTTAGGTTAGCTGCTCAATTAGGTAAAAGTGTTCTATTTTTGTTGCATCAAATGAAACGGAAATGGG